>JAFLJX010000196.1 GCA_022712785.1 Mycoplasmatota bacterium
AATCAGATATTTTTGCTCTTATATTGTTCAAGTTCATATTTATTTCATTATAGTTCACTTCAATCACCTGATATTCCCTAAATTCATTATAATATGTCTTTCTTGCTCTTTTATCTTTGTGTATTTAAAAGATCTTCTCAATAATTTACCATGAACTTCATCCACTTGTGATATTAGTACATCAACAATATCTGTATTACTCAGTTTCACTCTATTTGCTGAAAGAAATTTATGGTTATATGGATAATCCAAGCCTATTTCATAATACCAAATATTATGTATTAACTCATAAACACTAATTTTCTCAATTTTTACACCAATATAATCATCATAAATCAGTTCTATTTTTTTCTTAAGTATCGGTATTTGATTTCTTATATTTTTATAGTAAGGTTCTAACTCAATAACTATTGAGAACAATCTTCCAAGGATTATTCTTGTTCCCATATCTTTATCATCAATTATAGAAAACTGTTTTCTCATTTTATAGCATTCATCAATCTTCTCCCTTAAATGTTTCATTTTAACTTTGTCATAATTAAATGGAAGAACATCTTCATGAGGGGCAATCATCAATCCATATTCTTTGTGGACTTCCTCTATTGTCCTTGTATCACCAAGAAAACTTACTAGAACATTTAAATCTTTGATTCTTTTCAGCGTTTGTTCAGCATCGTCAATATTCTTAAAATAGATCAAATCATTATTGAGTTCCTTCACTAAATCATCGTGTTTAAAATTAGAAGAATCCCATATATCAAATGAGTACCCATATGAAATATCGATATTTCTAAATAGAACTATATTGTCATCTAAATAAAAGTATACTATATACATTTTAGTACCCCTTATTCTCAACAGTATGATAACCATCTATAATAAACTCATTAGAACAGTTGCTACAAGTAACTATCTCATCATTGGGTGGTTGCTTAATAATTAATGTTCCCAGATAAGGTTTATTAGTTTTTGAACAGAATGGACAATCAACTCTATACGATGAATCACCATAATTGATCATTTTATTTATTAGATAAATTTTACTTATTTTTTCAGGTTTAGCTGTGGCTATTAAAACATGTTTCTCCTCACAATGGTGACATTTAATGTTTCTTTCCACAACCCCTACACCTTCAACATAAAAAGTTGCAAATCCCAAATCAATTTTATTTTCACATTCCGGATTTTGACATTGTGCTTCAATTCCTATATAATTCCCTTTATTATCATACTTACATATGAATTCATGTATTTCATATTTCATGTTTATCCCCTTTCACAATAGAGTGGTTTCATTTATTTAACTCTATTATCATTATATCAAATTATATAAGTAAATTAACTAATTTGTTTCATTTGGTATTACAATACTATTTGATATTAAAAAACAGGAATAACTTCAGCTATAAGTTATTCCTATTTTTCGTATTATTGATTAATATAGATGACAATGTTTATCTATATTTAATTATAGGTAATTTGCCTTTTTTATAAAGTTTTTTACTCTGTCAATTCCATAGTGATGATATATCATATAAATGATATTTTCAAATATTGAATGAAGTGTATTTGGTGATCGTTTTGTAATATATAGATTTGTGCTTGTCCCAACTATTATATAATCCGCTATTCCTGATTCTAAGATATATTTCGATTGCGTTTTTCTACTACAATAATTTTGTCCATAAGTATTTAGTTTTCCTTTTACAAATACTTGGTAATCTTCTATCAAAACCTCATATAATGCTGTTTGTAAATATGAGTCTCCTAGTAGTGCAGGTAAGTAATTTGTAAAGCCTGATTGATTAATTTTATCATAGGTACTTATTGCAATAGCAACCTCTTTAATTGGTAAGTTAAATCCATATTTTTCCAAATATATTCCTTTAAATTCATTTACTTTTAATTTCTCATCCTTTCTTAGGATGTTCATATAGTTTTCTTTCATAATTATTTCCTCCTAATTAAATTAGCAACAAATAATTAAATATACATAAACATCGTCATAAAGTATTACTCAACAATACTTCTTCATTATACCACGTTTTTATTACTTAGAAATTAATATAAATTATATTTAGTTCTCACTTTCACTATATATAAGAGATAGCTTCAACAAATTTGATATATTTGAAGTGATTCTTTTTAATAATTTTATATGCTTATCAAAATCTAATTCCACTTTATATTTATCAATGTTAAGTTTAATATCAAAATAATACCTATAAAAATCTGGTTTTGGCTCTACTTCAGCAAATTCATTAAAGTCTTTTATTAATAAATCTAAAACAGCGTATATTTGGTTAGAAAATCCGGAACTTTCTATTATATGATTATCACTTTTCATCTCACTTTTTATTGTTTTCACTAATGATGATAAATCATGATTTATTTTTGGTCTTTTCCTTACTATACTTATATAAATGCTTTTCAGTTTTAATTCAACAAAATGTCTATACGAGTAAAATAATGGAAAAATCAAGTACGGTATTCTTTTATGATTTTCTGATTTTAGAAAAAGACTTTCAATCTCATCTTTTATAAGCATGTAGTTCATATAATACCCATTAGCCACAAAATTTAAAGTACTTGAAGGATTCATGAAACTTCTTTCTGGTTTCAAATTGATCCCAGATTCTATTGAAATCTCATTATCTAGTAAATCAAACTCAACAGAATAATATTTGTTCTTCAAATCATAACTAAATACTTCTACTCCACTACCAAACTTTAATTTATCTTGTTCCAATAATCTAACCTCCATATCAGTTGAATGGTTGACTGTAATATTTACCCTGTCTTAATTCCATTAGATCCCTATTATTCTTAAGATTTATATTCTCACTTCTTCTAGATTCAGCCTCATCTACAGCATCTACTATTCTGTCTCTTATAGATGCCCATTGTTCCAAAACAACATAATCAAATGCATCTGATATGTTATCTTGAATCCTATTTGGAAATGTATTTAAATCAATATTGTTTTTAGAGTCTCCTCTTTCCTCAAGCATAACAGCAATAAGTCCTTTTCTGGCATCAAAGCCTCCACGTAATGTTGTTTTTATCTCATGATCAACATGAGAACGAGAATATGTCTCTTTACCTACAATGCAAATGGTAACATCACATTCTTCAATTTCATCAATACAAATCTGAGCAATCTCTTGGTGTTTGCGTCCATCAAAAATATGATCCACATCAATGCTTCTAACATCATAGTTGTTTTCTTCAAGCAATTCAACTAATTCATCTTTATTATCACTATCTTGTCTATGATAACTTATAAATATTCTTTCATACATTATCTTAAGGGTGAGTTCCCACTTCTAAGCAATTTAGAAGTGTCATATTCTTGATTTTTTCTTCTATCAAACGCAAAATGAATTAGTTCTTTTAAGACTTCATTGTTATTTTCTATTTTACTCCATTCAACAACTGTAAGATCAACACCATCTTTTAAAAAGTTGTCTATTATCCTTTCAGGCATATCAGGATATTTAGAATGATTTTCTTCTCTAGTCTTAAAGTTATACCAATTTGAATTACTGGTAATAATTTCACCTTCACGCTGAGATGCACGTCTAAGAACATTTCCACTACCTGGTAGATTTATGATCAATATTCCCATTTTGGGGTTCTTCTCTGTATTATACATTGCAGCATGAAGTTCCCAATCAATGTGCTTTCTTCCTTTAGTATTCTTTCCACATAAAAGAACCAAGACAGTAGAGTCTTTAATATACTCATCTCTAATCTTTACCCTGATTTGTTCAGAAGTCATACCTCTATCATCAATGTCTCCATCGCGAACTGACATATTTACAAAGAGTTCCCCATAATAATTCATTCTTTCTAAATGATCCTTGTAATTTTGATCATCTTGATGATAGTAACTAATAAATACTTTATGTTTATCCATTGCAATCCTCCTATTTATAAATCTTTTCTAATAGTACTAAATATTCTTGGCACTTTTTATTTACTTTTATTAAATCATCAACAAGTTCAGAATATTCAGGATACTCTTTTTGTTTTTCTTGAATTGATAGGTCCCCATTGTATTTCTCTTTAAACCATCTTCTAAACCTCGATTGATATTTTGTTAGGTGTGGTCTCATTGTATC
>JAFLJX010000197.1 GCA_022712785.1 Mycoplasmatota bacterium
CATATGGGGTACGTTAGAATATATAGGTCCAGAAGACTCAATAGATATACATTCAGGTGATCCATACATTGGTTTCGTTGTTGAAAGTGAAGGTGTTGCATTCATTCAAAATCTTGTTGCAACCATTCTTAAAACAACAACTCTAGAAAAGGGTGCAGTACACGAATTCCCTCTAAGAAAATCAGGAGGATTTAGTGAGAATGATGAAGATGCAGATTTTTGGAGAGACTTCTATTCTGAAGAGAGAATGCTATTTCCAATAGGTGAATATCAATTATCATTTGATTCAGGATTCTATATAGATGCTGGTTCAGAATATCAGATAAGTGTTCAATATCAGTTCGAGGTGCAGTGATGCGCAAAGGAATAATAATTAGCTTAGTTTTTGTTATGTTAATATTGTTAGTTGGCTGTTCATCAGAATCAATACAACTAAATTATGAGATTGAGGACAATTCTATAAACGATTATGAAGTATATCACATAACTGTTGGAAACTCTTCAGTAGGATACTGTAAAGGGTTTTCATCAGTAACTATTTCAATTGATGACACAACAAATGTTAAATTCACTTATGGATGTATGGGTGAAGGCTATTTTGTAAGTGTAGATAATGATTATATGAGGTTTGATGAAGCAGTTATCGGGGGATATATCACTGCCAAAGATGTACTAGATAGTGGATATGGATATGTTGAACATATCGAATCTGTAACAAATATCTTAGATATTAATATTGATGATTTTTATATCACTGAAATTATTATACATGAATTGAATGGTGAGTTATCGCTTTCTGGCAGTGGAGAATGGGATACAAGTTATTCTGTTGAAATGACTTTTGATGATATTGGAGAATACCTATTTCCGTTATTATTTTCAGACGTAAATATTAGAAATATTAATGGTATGGTAGGAGGTCAAGCTACTGTTCAAATAAAATTAGAATCATTAGAATATAGCATGCATATTCAAGTCTATGAGGACCACCTACATATTCGATTAAGCAATGATCAAGAAAATACACATCACGTATATAGTATTAGTGATGATTCAGGAAATGCTGAAGCTCTATTTCAACTTATTACAAGTGAGCACTTTAGCATAAATAAATAGACTGTATTTGATATAGAAACTTTATTACATCACTTTGCGGTTCTAATCCCATAAGTAATATCATTTTAAATCAAATAGGAAGCCTTATAGGTTTTTGTTACGTTTATTATCCCGATTTTCTTAGCTTTATATAATAATATTATGGAAAGTATATATTTTTGCTTTAATGGAAAAGGATATATATATATTCTTAAAATGTTACTATGTTTGTTGGGTTACTATTATTTGTTTTTAATTCTAATAAGTTTATATACAAAACATAAGCAAATGTCTATACTTGTAGTTTTGTTAATTATGTCTATCAAATATATTTGTTAAAATAAACAACTGAAAAGAGATGATGTAATGTTAAAACTATTCAAAGGTGTTAAGGTAATACTTATATTTATTATTTTTAGTGTAATTGGCGCAATAATACTGTTTTATGTTGAACCTATTATATTCCAGGAATCTAATTTAGAACCTATAGTTCAAGTTTTAGTTACGCTTGGATTATTCTTTGTATTTTTGGGTGGCTTGATTCATTCGTATTTCAGAAATAGAATAAAGTCTAGTAAATAACAAAGTATATTATAGGTCTCCAACAATATTTGTGCTGGTTGATTCCTGTCACTCCTGTTATTTGAGAATTAAAGAAACTATTAGAAAGATATCCATAAAAGAAAATAGTTATAATACATGAGAATCTAACATGATTATAATAAGGAGAAATAAAATGAAACTTACTGAAAAAACATTAGATAGTAAAAAGAAATTTGAGTGTTCATTCATGGAATTATACGAAGATACAGTTTTGTTACCAAATAATAAAGAAGCTTCTAGAACGTATATAAAACATAATGGTGGAGCTGCGGTATTGCCAATAACAAAAGATGAAAAAATTATTTTAGTTAATCAATATAGATATCCAATAAGATCATTATCTATTGAAGTTCCTGCTGGCAAAAAAGATGCAGCAAATGAATTAGGAATAGATTGTGTAAAAAGAGAATTGGAAGAAGAAACAGGATATCAATCATCAAATATTAAATTTGTAACAAATATACATAGTTGTGTTGGATATAGTAACGAAGTGATTGAACTCTTTATTGCTAAGGATTGTGACATTGTAGAAAATCCAAAAATGTGTGATGATGAAGAGTTCATTGAGTTACTTATATTGTCAAAAGAAGAAGTTTTAGATTTATTGAACAGTAAACGAGTTACGGATGCTAAAACATTAATTCTCTTACAACACTATTTTTTAGAGGGAACTAAATAGATTTTTTTAAAGTATATACATATATAATCTTTTGTAACATAGTAAACGCTCCTTTTTGGAGTGTTTTTTCTATAATTATATACTAGTGATATTAAAATGAATGCTATATTATTTTAAAAGACATTTAATATGCTACTTTAGACTTTTTTACTACAGTTACATCCTGATATATGTATAGAAGTAATAGGGTAAACATAATTTAAAATTATATAAAAATAAGTTCGAATTTGGAACTAAAATGCACCAATATTATTTGTAACGATTACATTTAGGTGTTTCGCATATTATTTCGGCCTATTCACATACATATGATTTACTTTTTATACATAAATGCTATCATTTAAAAGGTTATATAATATAAGGATAACTCAAGTGAAATTTTGCTTTGATATTAACCTTTATATATATAGAGAACGATTATACTAAATGACTTCATTTATTGAAGTAGAAATTATAAAACTAGAAAATTATATATTATTGGATTTAACATCCATACTATATAGAGGCGAGGTATTATTATGAAAAATACAAAATCACTGGTACTAATATTATTACTGCTAATTGCAGTATTACCATTAGAATTTTTAAAAAATAGCGGGAAGGAAGATTTCCCTATTTTATATGGAAGTGTTTTAGAGCTTTCAATAATAGATGTTGAATCAGCAGACTATGATAAAATATTATTGGCATTAGAAGATTATGATGGTTTAACAAACAAAGAAAAAGCTAG
>JAFLJX010000198.1 GCA_022712785.1 Mycoplasmatota bacterium
TAAAGATCTTGTTCCTCAATAATGTTTTCTGTAGTTTTGTATTTGCCACCAATATTACTTCCTGAATAATCATACAACATCTTGTGTAATTGTAAAATTACATTTGGTTTTATATCCATATACTCATAACTTGTGTGAATCAATTCAAGTGCACTCCTATATCCCGCTATTTCAGACTCATCTCGATTTTTAGGACTTACTTTAGATAAAACAATCTCTTTTAATCTTTTATCAGATGTAAAGATTCCTTCAATTCTATTAGAAGCATCCACACTTTGTACCTTAGCTACTTTCATTAACTTTTCTAGTACGTCTTGGTTTGTGATTGAAAACAACTCTGCTTTCCCAGTAAACTTGTAGATATTTGTTACCATATTAATAATCTCATTCCCAAAATTTGTATCTAGGTATTTACTATAATCTAGTTTTTTATGCATCATTTCACCTTCTTGCTACACCATTATAGCACTTATGATGTAGAAATTCAATATTTGATGTAAAAAAATAATTAATCTATACATAATAAACTAATCTTTTTACATAAATATTTATTCATCTTATTCTTCTACATCACACCGCAGTCTTTATACATCATATGTGCGTAATTGACACACATAAAATCCCTAAATAGTTGTATAATTTTGCACGTTCTCTTTGCTCTCATTTCAATCCTTAATCTTTCAAACATCCAATCGGAACAACATAGATTCCATCTTTCCTTTTGTATGCAAATTCAGTTCCAGTTAATATCATTAAAAATGAAGGTTCTTTCATTTTTTCAGTATTGATTCTTTCTTTTAATTTTATTAAATTCTTAGCTCCTTCATCAATATCATTAACTCCTAATTTTATTTCTATGGCAGCCCAATCTCCATTATGTAAATGGATTATAGCATCTGCTTCTAATCCGCTTTTATCTCTATAATGAAATACATCTCCATTAATTGATTGAGCATATATTCTTAAATCTCTTATACAAAGTGATTCAAAGAATAATCCAAAAGTATTAAAGTCATTTAGAAGATCTTTAGGTGATACTTTTAGAGCAGCAATCCCTATTGATGGATCTATAAAGTGATGTTTTGGCGTTGTTCTAATAGTTGTTTTAGAACGTATAGATGGATTCCAAGCAGGTAAATCTTCTACTACAAAGATACGTCTAAGAGCTGTTACATAATTTCTTAGTGTTTCATCAGACATTGTTCCCTCATCTATTAACATATCATTTATTATTGTAGATGCTTTTGATTCAGAAGCTATATTTCGTGCCAACGATTTTAACAACCATCTTACTTTATTAGGATCTCTTTGTACCCCATCCACTCTTGAAGCATCCGTGTTAATTATTGCTTCAGTGTAATCAACTGCTTGACACAATGATATTTTTTCACTTCTTCCAACAGCATTTGGCCAACCACCTCTACAAATAAAGTAAGCAATCTTTTCAATTGTTGTTTCAGAAATTTCTCCTATATTAATATTTTTTTCGAAAAGGGACTGTAGGGATACTGTTCCGTTTGAATCATTTGATTCAAATAAACTCATAGGTCTCATCAAAATACGAGATATCCTTCCTGTCCCTGTATGCATTGTTGAATTATCTTTTGGAACACTAGATCCAGTTAGAATATAAAGCCCAGTTTCTCCTCGTTCATCAACAGAATACCTTACTGCATCCCATAAAACGGGAGCTACTTGCCATTCGTCAAGTAATCTTGGATTTTCTCCTACTAATAATAAAGAAGGTTTTATATTAGCAGTTTCCATATATTTTTTTGTATTATCTGGATTCTGCATAGATAATACACTCTTTGCCAATTGTTTTGCAGTCGTTGTTTTTCCACACCATTTCGGACCTTCAATTAATACTGCCCCAGAATATTCTAATTTTTCTTTTAATACTCCATCCAAAATTCTATTTCTATATGCAATTTTCATTTCTAACACCTCTTTCTTTTATCATATCATTTGTTTGGCAGTTTGGCAAGTATTTTATTGGTTGTTTGGCATGTTATTGTTTGGTAGTTTGCCGATATTGCGTTTGGTTGTTTGGCATAATTATGTTCTATAGGTCAACTATGTATCCCACTTTCCAACACAATACGTATTATCTCTATATCTTTGAATCAACAAAAATTCCCATCTGTGCGTTTTCCGCACATGTGATTTTTTGTAATTCAAATGTTTGTATACTATATCTATATGTTGAATAATTCCTGAAAGATCAATCTCAAAACCACTATTTTTAAAGTTACTTGTTATATTTTTGTTAAATCACGTGATGAAATCTATTTGTTAGAAACGAAATTAATACCTTTCATTTCGTGTATAATAGCGTTCTAAAATGAAAGGTGGTAATTATGAACTAAAGCTGCTAAAAATGAAGTAGCAAACAATAATAAAGAAATCAATAAATTGGTCGATAAAACAGAGAAATTATTGACTGCATATATTGAGAATCAAATATCAAAGAATGATTTCTATTAACAAAATAAAGATATTCGAAAAGATATTGTAAGAATCGATGAGGAAAATAAACTTCTTAGACTTAAAATAAAAGTAAGCGTCAAATAATGAGAAGCTTACAAATATTCAACATAAAAACTTCATAAAAAAAGGAAAGGTTGACCGTGGTCTTCCTTTCTCAATCTATTAATATTTTACCATAACCATGGCATCAATACAAGAATTTTAATCCTTGGATAAATCCTTATAATTTACTGGAAAGTTTATAGCCTCAAGAATTGATGAGTAATCAAGCTCAGGAATCGCAGTATTTAATTCGTCCAATTCTGATCCAATTTTACATATAAATTTTGAAAACCTATCCTTCTGCATAAAATATTTTAAGCTTATTAACGTTGCAAATAAATCATTTCTTCCAATAACTTTATTTTTGTATTGATTCAAAACAAAATTATCATGTTCATTTAGTTTCCATATGTCAGCATATTTAGTATCAAAATTATAAAGTATGTCATCATGAGCACAAATATTCCTTACTTCAACAATCAAAGTAAACATATTTGTGAACTTCTTAACAATCTTCTTCTCTTTAAAATCAGGTAGAATAATCCTAGAAATATAGTCTTTGTCGCTTGTTTTCATAACTGAAAACAATCCAAGAACAGC
>JAFLJX010000199.1 GCA_022712785.1 Mycoplasmatota bacterium
TATATGCAAATAACGAAGTAGGATTAACTTTGGAAAAAGGTGAAATTCTCGCTTTAGTAGGCGAAAATGGGGCTGGGAAAACAACAATAATGAAAGTACTTTATGGATTGGTAAAACCAAATTCTGGAGATATTTATATTAATGATAAAAAAGTAGATATCACAAATCCAAGAGTAGCAATAAAGCAAGGAATAGGTATGGTTCAGCAACATTTTATGTTGTTTGATGAGTTTACTGTAATGGAAAACATAGTATACGGTCGAGAACCTAAAGGGAAACTATTTTTTGATATTGAGAAAGCAAAACAAGATGTATTTGATCTTGGAAATAAATATGAGTTACCACTTGATCCAGATATGATTTTGGGTGGAATGCCTGTCGGATTAAAACAAAGAGTTGAGATATTGAAAGTACTTTATCAAGATACTGATATTATCATTTTTGATGAGCCGACAGCTGTTTTAACCCCACAAGAGGTAACAGAGTTACTAATAACAATGAAATCACTTGCCAAAATGGGTAAAAGTATCATTATTATCACTCATAAGTTGAATGAAGTGATGGAAGTTGCAGATAGAGCTTTAGTAATGCGACTTGGTGAGAAAGTTGGAGACGTGTTAGTTAAAGACACTTCCATTAAAGAATTATCATATTTAATGGTTGGACGTCATATACCAAAAAGAAAAGTTGCAAAAGTTAAAGTAGGAAAAACTGTTTTTGAAACTAAGAATCTTTGTATTATAAAAAAAGACGTACCTACTTTGGATGATGTTAATATACATGTTAAACAAGGTGAAATCGTAGGTATTGCTGGAGTTTCTGGTAACGGACAATCAGAATTAGTTGAAGCAGTATTTGGTTTGAAAAGAAGTACTAGTGGGCAAGTTCTTATTGATGGAATAGATATTACGAACACAACAATTAATAATGTCAGAAAAAATGGAGTTGCACTAGTCCCTGAAGATAGAAATGTCCATGGTTCTGCGGCAATGGCAACTTTAACTGAAAATGCTATAATGGGATACTATCATCTTGATGGATTTTCAAAATATGGAGTAATAGATTACAAAGCATCTGATGAATTCACCAATAACATAATTAAGGAATTTGGTGTTGCATCAAGTTCAAGTAAACAATTAATAAGTTCTTTATCTGGTGGTAATGTACAAAAACTTATATTAGCTAGAGAAATAAATCATAAAAGTCCATTCCTAATTGTCTCTGAACCAACAAGAGGTGTTGATATAGGAGCAATGGAGTTTATTCATGAACAATTAGTGCAAAAAAGAAATAACGGCGATGGAGTATTACTGATATCTTCAGAGTTAACTGAGATATTAGATTTATCAGATCGAATTTATGTTATGTTTGAGGGGCAAATTAGAGGCGAATTTACAAGAGAAAATGCTTCAAAAGAAAAAATTGGATTCTTGATGTTAGGAGGTACTACAAATGAAAAAGGTTTATAAAATAACTCTTAACTTGCTAGAACCTTTAAAGCAACCTGCGATGGCAATTGGATTTGCTTTCCTTGTAGGAGCAATATTAATGATTTCTACGGGTGAAAACCCATTTGAAGTATATGGAATTATGTTTAAAGGAGCGTTTAGTAGTCAGTTTTATCTTTCAGCTACATTAGCTAAAGCTACACCAATTATTTTAACTGGACTTGGTGCATCTGTCGCATGGAGAGCAAATTGTTTCGCAATTGGTGGAGAAGGTCAAATGGTTATTGGAGCTTTAACGGCTGCTGTAATTGCTATCTATTTACCTGGACCATTGTGGATTAGATTCATCATGTCTGTCTTAGGTGGAGTTGTTATTGGTGGAGGAATGTCACTTCTTTCTGCATATTTATTTGAAAAACTCCAGATGTCATTATCAATATCAACATTAATGATGAACTATGCAAGTAAGTTTTTAGCAATGGGAATAGTAGTAGCGTTCTTTTTAGATACATCAGTAACAAACGGAATGCTTAAACAAACTAGACAAATTCCAGAAGGAATTAGATTTCCTAGATTAAACGCAGATTATGCTTTAACCATAGGATTCTTCATAGCTGTAATAATTGTATTTTTAGTATGGTTCTTATTGAATAAAACTAAATATGGATATGAATCAAAGATGACTGGATTTAATCCGGAATTTGCAAAATTTGGTGGAATAAATGCAAAAAGAATAATGTACTTATCACTATTTATTAGTGGGGTATTATGTGCTTTTGCAGGAGTTTCTGAAGTATATGGTACATATTTCAGATATGTATCAGGTTCATTAGTAAGTGGACAAACAGCATGGATTGGCTTAAATGCAGCGTTAATTTCTGCATATAATCCAATTGGAGTATTAATATCTTCGATAGTCTTAGCTAGTATTCAAACAGGTGGAACTGCAATTTCAAGATTTACAGATGTTCCTCTTGAAATAGCACAAATTTTACAGGGTTGTATTACTTTATTCATTTCAGCGAAGATAGTAATCAAATGGAGATTAAAGAAAAAAGCAGTGAAAGTTTTAGAAGAGGGGGGAAACTAATATGATGATGGCAATGGAAATTGATATTGAATATATCGCCTTTATTTTAAATTCTACATTCAGATTAATGACACCAATTTTATTTGTTGCATTGGGTTCAGCTTTGTGCAACAGAGTATTTATATTTAACATTGGACTTGAGGGTATGATGTTAACTGGAGCATTTTTTGCGATAGTAGCAAACTTTTATACACACAGTGTTATTATTTCATTATTAGCTGCGATGATTTCAGCAGGATTTGTTGCTTGGGTTGCGGGGATATTTATGGTTAAGTTTAAAGGTGCAATGTTGGTAGTTGGAATCTCAGTAAATATATTAATGCTAGGTACAACCACTTTCTTAATGCAGATTATATTCGGAGTTAAGGGTGCATTTGTTGATACATCATTAGTTACAATCCCTAGAGTAAATGTGGAGTTTTTAAAAGATTTTCCTTTCTTACACACATTATTTGGATCTTTAACTTACTTAGACTATTTTGCTGTAGTACTCGCAGTAATCCTTTACTACTACATGTTTAGAACCGTTTCTGGCTTTAGATTACGTTCAATAGGATATAATAAAGAGGCAGCAGATAGTCTTGGAGTTAATTCAGACAGAATTCAAATAGGAGCAATAACATTC
>JAFLJX010000200.1 GCA_022712785.1 Mycoplasmatota bacterium
ATAACGGTATAACCCTTTTAATCCACTTATTTGAATGTAAATCCACTCACTAGAATATCCCAACCTTCTTTTACTTTCCCGGTAATGAATGACATCACTTGTTTTAGCATATAAGATATTCTTTTCTTCTAAGTATGATATATAATGCTTAAAAACAATTCTATATGTTTTTAATGTTGCAACTGCGATATTTTTTTGCATAAGATATTCTTCGCTTAAACTTTTTAGATGGTGATTTTCCATTATTTTTAACCTCAATTCTATAAATGATGTGTATGAGTGTTACTCCCTTTAAAAATTCAGTTATTTTTCATCTGAATAAGTATCTTCTTTTAAGATATACGACTCAATTTGATTCTCCGAATCATCTTTCATACGATTTACATGATGTGCATATATTAATGTCGAAGATAAACTTGTATGACGCATGAATTGCCTTGTTGCTTCTAATGTTCCACCCCTTAGTAAGTTAAGAGTCGCAGCTGTATGTCTTAAGGAATGAGGTGTGATTTTAGTTTCTTCAAGGTTAGACACTTTTAAAACTCGCTTAAACATCCCAATAAAAAAAGTTCTCGAAAGATATGGAATATTAGAGTGCATTGAATGTGAAATAAACAAATAGGGATTATTATCTTTTCGTTTACTTAAATAATCATTTATCGCCTCTTTTACACCTTCGGTTATTTTTACAAACTCATCTGCGGATTGTCTTCCCTTTCCTTGTACATATAGTGTTAGCTGCTTATTAACAACTCTTAAGTCTTTCTTTTTTGCTCGCCTAATTTCAACGCTTCTTATACCCGTCGTGATCATCAAAAAAATCATCGCATGATCACGGTAATGCCAAATATATTTTCTTATATTTTTGGTACATAATATTAAATGTTTGGCTTGATCGATTGTTAAAATCGGTTTTGATACACCACTCTTTATTCGAATATTTTTGATTGCTTCTGTTATATCATCAGCATACTCTAATGGCATATTAAGCCGGTTTTGATTTAAACTTAAATACTGATAAAACCCCTTGACCGCACTAATCTGATTGTATATCCAACTCCCTGAATATCCTTGACTCCTTTTCCATTCTAGGTAATTCAATACATCACTTGTCTTTGCGTAAAGAATTTCATGTTCTTTTAGGTAATTCGCAAATTGGAAAAGTATAGTATTATATAATTCAAATGTACCTCTAGTGATATCCTTTTCTGCAAGATATTCAATGATTAAGATTTCTAACGGATGATAGTTCATAATTGAACCCTCCAAACATAATAAGTTTTCTATAATATAGTACTGCAATAGAACACTTATTACTTTAATTATAAATATTTCGCTAAATCTTTACTTTCTATTTATAATATTGAGTATCTACTTTTTTATATTTACTATAAAATTCTCAATGCACTACCTGCATTGTGTAGCTATAATGTTACAAAATGGTAACTACTCAAAGAGTACTCTAAATAAGTGATTATGATTTCCATTAAAATAAGCTTCTAGATTTTTTAAATCTAGAAGCTTATTTTGTTCGTTAATTTCGTAAGGAACTGTGATAACCCCTTCAAAATGTCCTTCACATCAATACCGGTCCAATTGTCACTTCTTTTCAAATTGCTTTTGAACATGTCGTTATTTAATAAATTTATCATGAATTCTTGGTATTCATCCAGAGACTGGACTTGCCCTGTTTCAATAAACATAAAATTGATGATATTGATTATCTTATGTTTTTGAAAAGGGTAATTAGAAATCAGATAGTAGATATCAAAGATATCTTTCATTCTTGTTGAAAACGCGTTAAATCGAATAAAAGAGCTTGTCTTTTCAACAATCATTTGCTCAATAGGATTTACTAATAATTTAATACCTTCATCTGATGTGATAAAGTCAAATACCAAGTTATCTTGTTTGATTCGATACTCGGTATGTACACCAATATCCAGTTTTAATGTCAATGTGCTATGTGTTTGATCCTGAAACAACAATACAATTCTTTTCCCTTCATATGCCTCATGTTTTAACGGCTCAATTTTATCTTCTAACACTTTAAAGTGTATTCCAGAATTTAAATCCAAACTTCCAATGTTATTAATTACTTTAATAATGTTAGAAGTAGAAATACTCAGCTTAAAAAAATCAATATCAACATCTTCCGTACTTCTTCTCATTTCTTTTGTTAATTGATACATGATTGTACCACCCTTAAACAAAATTGAATCCTTGTATTTGGATTGTACTAATTTACCCATGAAAATTTCTTGACAAACTTTAACTTTGGCACGGTTCAACTTAAATCCTTCACTTCTTATCAATTCTACCATATCTACTAATCTCATGTGTTCCTCCTACACTATTGAATCTTGAATCACCCTCATGATTTTCAAATAAGACTTAAACTGTTTCGCGTAAGCTTGTAGTCTATTAAAATCTATTTCATTTTTCTTTTCTCTAAATTTGTGTAATACATGATGATATTCTTCAAAAGGAATTTTTGTTTGGTAGCGAATCAACTCAATCAATGATCTTTCAAAATCATATACACAAATATTGATTTTACTCTCTTTATATGTTTCCATTCCGATTTGATGATATTTCTTTGACATAAATACTTGTTTAACTTCTTTGTTGTCGATTGGATATGCATTTCTGGGAGTCGCTACAAAAGTATATTCAGGAATATAATCCGTAACCCTATGATGATGAAATGCAGATTGCAATGTTAAAATGATATCATCTCGTTTAAAAAATAGCTCTGCCAATAAAAATATAGGTTCTCCTTTAGAATACATACCTGGTTTGACTTTATACACCTTTTCTTCATCAATTGCTTTTTTTAACTGGTAATCATTTTTATATTTCTTGATTACTTCTTCATAAGTATAGAACATTATTATCACCCAAAACATATTTTACAGTATTCCCATGCATTTGTCAATCTTATGCATAGATTTACATAAATAGTATGATAAAAGAAAGTTCCATAAGAATAATACAATCTTATGGAACTTTTTTCTTTAATGCTGTCTCCCACTATGATCTATTTCTTCCTGAGTTGAAGCTTCTTTTTCTTCATAACTCCTTTCGTAAATATAAAGATATGAGACACTTTTGAAGATTGAACCTAGGTTAACATTATAACTTGACAACTTACAATTTCCTAATAAATAAAAATAGTAGTATATCCAAAGCTACACTACTAAATTATTTTTTTACACTAAC
>JAFLJX010000201.1 GCA_022712785.1 Mycoplasmatota bacterium
AATAAGTTGCGCAAGTCCACACGGTTCAAACCTTGAAGGCATTAAGAATAAATCTACTCCTGAGTATACTTTACGTGCTATTTCATCACTATACCCAATATGTACTCCTACATTGTTAGGATATTTCTTATTCAATTCTAAAGAGTAGTTTTCAATATATGAACCTCCACTACCTAGTAGTACAAATATGATTTTATTATTAGCTAGATAGTTTTCAAGAATCTCTTCAACTAAATCAAAACCTTTTGCTTCAGTAAGACGAGAAACCATTCCTATCATAGGTAGTTTGCTTTTTTTCATTTTTAATTCTTTTTGTAAAATATCTTTATTTTCTGATTTACCTTTTAAATAATTATATGGACTGTAGTTATATCCAATTTTTTTATCTAATTTGGGATTAAATTCTGTATAATCAATTCCGTTAATTATTCCGTATAAGTCTTCTTGGCGTGTTTTTAAAGTATTACTCATTCCAAATCCGAAATAATCAAATAGGATTTCTTCTGCGTATGTTTTTGACACAGTTGTGATAAAGTCTGCGGTATTTATTCCACATTTTAAGTAATTTATCATATTATCAAATTCAAGTTCATTATTATATTCTACGTCTAAGTAAGGAAGTAAATCCTTACTAAATATTCCTTGATAAGCAATATTATGAATTGTGAAGATTGTTTTTATGTTCTTATATTTAGGGTTATCTTTATAATTATATTTCAAGATATAAGGGATAAGTCCTGTTTGCCAATCGTTATTATGGATAATGTCTGGATAAAAATCAATTTCACCTAACATTTTTAATACTGCATTGTCATAGAATCCATATCTTTCACCATCATCGTAATGACCATATAACGTGTCCCTGTAGCCAAAATAGTACTCATTATCAATAAAATAGAAAGTTACTCCATCTTTTACTATCATTTCAATACCAGCATATTCTTTTTTAGATCCAACTGTCACTTTGAAATTACAAATTTGTTTCATTTCATGATTAAATTTTGTTTTTGTAATACCATGTTTGGGTAATACTACTCTAGCGTCGATTCCTAATTTCACTAATTCTTTAGGTAATGCACCTAGTACGTCAGCGAGTCCTCCTGTTTTTGAGAAAGGTGTTGCCTCACTTCCTACAAATAATACTTTCATAATTATTACCTCCTTAAGTCTCTTTAAATATTATATCAAAATAAGATATGTTTATAAAGATTAATAAAAAAAAAGCACCTTTTAAAGGGTACTTTAATTAAAGACTCTATCTTTAATACTAAGTCCAACAATAACTATTAATATTGTTGACACAGCCATATACGGTAGGTTATAAACTATAAATGAATAAAACCAAGGATTAAAATCTCCAGCATATGATGAAAAGAATATTACACCACTAAGACCATGGAAGACATATCTAAAAAATCCACCAAGTAATATTCCTGAAATAAATGTTTTATTACTTGATAAAGCATTCTTTTTAAATATTCCAGCAATTCCAAGTGCACTAAAGGCAAATATATAATCGAAAAATATTGATCCCCAGTGAATCGCGTAACCACTTAAAATAAAATTAATGATTCCAAATACAAATCCTGCGATAACCCCTTCTTTAACTCCATATCTATACGCAATTATAAATATTGGGAGCATTCCTAAACTTATACTACCACCTTGTGGCATATGCAAGAAAGGGATAAGAGTCGAGATTAACTCTAAAACTATTGCGATACTTACAAAAATACCAATTTCTACTAACCTTTTTGTTTCCATTATGTTTCCTCCTTTTAAATTAAAAAAATGTTCCATAAGTATTAGGATAGTTGAAATTAAAAGAAATATTTTCATCCTACGCTGGTATTACCCTGCCACTTTCTAAGTAGCCAGTTAGTGCTTACTTAAGCGTTTTATCATATAAATAATAAAAATACCTTTGGGATTACCAAAGATAAAGGGTTTATAAATATATATATCCTATCTTGGCATTATCCAATAAGTTCGGTCGACATTTACATGTCCTCTCAGCTTAATTCAGCTCCCGTGATTTCAATTACAATTTAGTATATCATAAACTATAGATATATCAATAAAAAAACACTTTAATTTATAAAGTGTTTTTCATATTCTTATTTTATTAGAATGTTACAGTTAAATCTGTAAAATCAATAGTTAAAATGCCTATTTCAATATAATGGTTAAAAGACTCTGGAACAATAGTACCTGTCTTAAGTGTAAGCTTCACAGTATTATCCTTTTCTGAAACACCCATACCCCAATCTCTCATATTCATATTAATTAGTCTATCGAGCACCATTTCATTAACAGTCCACATATCAGCAAATGAAAATTCTACTATATGGTATGAGACTGAACTTTGCTCTAACTTAGTAATTAGAATTTGAGGTGCATTCTCTGTGATATTGATATTATAAACCCCGTCTACTAAATAAACCCCTGCAAATACTTCATTATAACGATAATATATTTCATTCATTATCGGAATTGAAAAACTATAGTTTTTCACATATGAACTTTCATAAGTATTTCCCTCACCTAGAACTTTATAGTCTCCAGTATCTTCCCCGTTTTGGAATATAACATTTTCAGAATTCCCACATGCAGCTAAACTAAAAACTAAAAGTAAAACCATAAATAATCTCTTCATATAAATCCCTCCTTGTTAAATTATATTATATTTGCAATTATAAGTAAATAATTGTAAGTAAGTTACATTGAATCAATTACATGTTACATAAAAAGGAAATACGTTCTATGAACGCATTTCATCTTTAAACTCACTGTTCTCTATCTTTTCAATTTTTTCATTAACAACTTTGAGTTGCTTAATAATACTAGATAAAGCAAACAAGATATATGCAAGTATTATTGGTCCTATCAATACAAGAACAGCAATAAAACCTTCTTCTAACGTAATTAAAAACATTACAAATCCAATAAGTAGAACTAGTATTCCTAAAACATATCCAATAGTTTCAAGATCAAAACTACTAATAGATAACTTGTTTTTTTGATCTAAAAGAGCATTATTCAATACTACTTCAGCGTCAATTTCAGAAATATGATCTGTAGTAATAACTATCGCACTTGTATTAGAAGCATTATATCCATTTTTTGCTATAAAATACAATTTATTTGTAGTTATATGTCTAAATAAATAATAGTATTTTCTTTCTTTTACA
>JAFLJX010000221.1 GCA_022712785.1 Mycoplasmatota bacterium
GGTAGTATTACTTTAGGAGGAGAAGATATTTCATTGGTTGATCCAGAAACACTATTACAATCATATTCAATAGTATTTCAAGATGTAACACTGTTCAATTCAAGTGTTATGGATAATATAAGACTTGGAAAGAAAGATGCAACAGATGAAGAAGTTATCAAAGCTGCGCAGTATGCGCAATGTGATAATTTTATTAAAAATCTCCCACAAGGATATGATACTTTAATTGGAGAAAATGGAGAAAGATTATCAGGTGGTGAAAGACAACGTATATCAATAGCTAGAGCAATGTTGAAGGATGCTCCAATTATCTTACTTGATGAAGCTACAGCTTCTCTTGATGCTGAAAATGAAAGTTTGATACAAAGTGCTTTAAGTGAACTTATAAAAAATAAAACAGTTATAATAATTGCACATCGTATGAGAACAGTTTCAGGTGCTGATAAAATTGTTGTTATTAAAGATGGTTCTATTGTAGAAACAGGTTCTCCTTTAGAATTAAAAGAAAAACAAGGAATCTTTTCATCAATGTTAAAAACACAATATAGTAATAGTTAGTAGATTGATTGAAAAGTTTGATAGATGTTAGTAAGGACATGTAATAGTATGTGCTTATTAACATCTTTTTAATATACACGTCATATTACAAAAAAATGTAAATTACACTTTACATGATTCAATAAGGCCCTTTTTGTTTACTATTTAGTTTAGATAGTAGTCTTTTCCCTAACATGATATAATAGGAATAGTAATTTAGGAGTGGTGATGGATATGAATAGAAGTAAATTTGATTTATATTTCTTTTACTATAATAGAAAGAAAATTAGAGATTCAATATTTTTAGAAATTTTTCCGAAACAATTCAAAGATTTTTTTATTAAGAGTTATATTATTGGGAAATATAAATTAGTAGATAAATATATAATTATATCTAAATTGTTTTTATTCTCTCTTTTTTATTATATTTTATATAAAGCAACTTATATTCCAGATGATATTGCATTAGTAATTCCATACACAATTTATGTTTTTATTTCTTTTTTTGGAACTCTAATTTTATTGGGATATAACAAAAATGCTATTCCAGATATCCTGCACGATAATTACTTCCGAATGTTAGGTGATGATAGAAACTATTTAGTTAAAGAAGTAATGAATAGAAGAATAGATTATTCATTTACTAATTGGATAATCCCATTTACTTTATTCCCTTTTATATATGCATCAATAATAGGAGGGCTTCAATATATTATTTTATATTGTATTTTCACTGTTTTCTTATATTTAATAACTAAAATAATAATATTTATATCTCAAAGAATTATATATGATTATGTCAAAGATATATTTATAATAGATTCTATTGTTTTCTTTACTTTTCTTTCATTTATTTTAGCTTCAAGTCTAGCTTTAACCATTATTCCGGTATTTACAGTATCCGTAATAATGAATTTTTATATTAAAATAGCTATTAACGCTGTAGTCTATAGTTTTCTATTAATTATATTAATATATTTTAAACGAAAAGTAGTAAGTTCATCATTAAATTATAGTTTAACTAATTCTATGATTCTTAAAAGAAAAACCAGAGTAAAAACCAATCAAATAAAAAATCCGAATATGTTCTTACGAATAGTATTTGGTAAAAATGACTTTCAAAACAAATTACTAACTAAAGACTTAGTTACATTTTATAGAAAAAGCAAACAGGATTTTGTCACAATGATTATTATGGGTGGTATATCTGTAATATATTCTGCAATGTTAATTTCTTCAACGTTTTCTAGTGATTCAATTGCTGGGGACACAATGATTATTGATAATGTTTTTATTGTGCTTGTTTCAACATTCTTTGTATCAAATCTGTATAAGATGAAGGATAGTACATGGTATAGTTCTGAGGGAATAAATTTACTAGTATATTCTAAAATGGGATTTGATAAATATTCAATATTTAAAGAGAAACAAAAACTAAATTATCTTATATTAGCTCCTTTAGTTTTGTTATATATCGTGTTACCATTGTTTTTCATATTTAATATGGAACTAGTTACTATTGGATATATTATATTAAGAATACCTTTACTCTATCTATATTTCACAAATATAATCGATTACTCACTTCTACAAGATGTGTATTATCCTAGAAAAAATAAATATGATGTAGTTTCAGGAATAGGAAGCATGAATATGATAATTATTATTATCATGATTCAAGGTATAGGAATATCATATTTATTACTAAATGCAAGTAAAATAAGCAATTTACTAGGTGGAACAATAAATATAGGATCAATAATATTTATTTGTTGTACAATTTTTATGATAATTCTTAAAATAAAAAATAAAATTATGAGTAAAAAACTTATTGGGAAAATGGAAAGAGGTAGAATTTATGGTTAAAATTAAAAATATTGGGTTTAGATACTCAGATGAAGATGTTATCTTAGACAAAGCATCTATTGATATTTCTAAAAACAAAATAACTGTAATACTAGGGAGAAACGGTGTTGGTAAAACAACTTTGTTAAGTTTGATTGATGGATTCCTCACTCATGATCAAGGCGAGTTAATTAAAGACGATGAAAGTATATTTATATATGATAATCCTTACTTGTATGAATACTTAACTGGAGAAGAGTATATTGAGTTAATCAAGAGTATTGGTAAAAGAGAGATGCAAGATGATATTGAAGGTTTTATTTCTAATTTAGAACTTTCAGGAGCTATGAATAAACTAATTTCTTCATATTCTCTTGGCATGAAACATAAACTAGCACTTCTAACAGCACTTATACTTAATTATAATCTATATCTAGTAGATGAACCTTTAGCGTCACTAGATCCAGATAGTCAACGTTTCATGATTGACTTCTTTAAACAAATGAAAAATAATAATAAAACGTTAATAATATCTACTCACATGTTGAATGTTGCATATACGCTGGCTGATGAAATTATTATTTTTAAGGATATGAAACTTAAAAAGTTTAAAAATGATTATAAAACATATGAAGACTTTGAAGATTTTGTTATAAACTCTATTAGAGTTGAGGTGTAAATTAAGTGATAGATGCAATCGCATCTATCACTTTTTATAATACCTGCTTGTTGTTAAAGACTTTTAAAATAGTAGGGATAACGAAAATTGTTTTATACAATTATTTTAAAATGATAGATTTATAATGTGTGTGAATTATGATATAATTTAGCCAATGCAACCAATGGTTGCGGGGATGTAAAGGAAGATACTATTGTTAATTTTTAAATTCAAATGTAGTATTGTATCAAAGGAGGAAACACGATGGAATATTTTGGATTGAAGCTACAAACATTAAGAAAAAAATCTATGATGTCACAAGTTGATTTGGCAGCTTTACTTGGGGTAAGTAGACAAGCAATAAGTAAATGGGAAAGATCAGAAGCATTACCTGATTTATATAATGTAAAGAAAATAGCAGAAGCTTTTAATATAACTATTGATGAACTCATGGATATTGAGATTAAATCAATTGATATGGAAAAAGAGAGAAACAATAGAATAGCATTAGCTTTTTTAACTATACCAGGGGTAATAGTTGGAATAGCTGGTTTATTCTCAATTTTTAGTTTCTTAGCGATGGAGTGAAATTATGGGAATTGAATATGGATTAAGTATAAGAAGTATTGTCTTCTTAATTATATTACCTTTTAGTATACTTTATATTTTTTCATTATTTAACTTATATATTGGTAGATATACAAAAAAATATAAGCTAATTATTTTGTCGCTTAATTTTATTCTATTAATTGGGTATTTGATTTTGTTAGTAACGATTCCTGAATATAATCAAGTACCTCTGATAGTATTATTAATTATTTTATTATCTATTGTAGTTTTAGGAATAATTGGTGGCTTCATGTTTAATGAAAGGTACTCAAGAGATAACTCAAATAATTATGTTAAACAAATTAAGTGGTTTTTAAGGGTCGTTAAAGCTGTCTTTATCTTTATTGGGATAATACTTGTATCAAGAATTATCTATGAGGTAATGACACATGAAGTAAAACGACTTGTAGGTATAACTTATATCTTGGAATCTGACAGTGAAGGCCCTTTTTGTGATTCGCATTTGGGATATACGGAAGAAGAAGCAGAGTTTTTTCTAGCATGTGATGATAAGAGGATGAGTTTAGAAGGTTTGACTGAAATAAAAATATACTTTGATGATGAATTAATACATGAAAGTCTTGAGACAAATTTATTAGTACAAGAAGGAATGTATTATATTTATGACTATGATTTTGAGATAATAAAAGAAAAAAATATTGATGATCAAGTAATTACTGTATCTATTACAATAGACAACACCATAACGATTTACACATTTACTATCTACAAAGAGGTTATTGATTATTCAGATATCACAGTACCAATATGGACTACAGAGTAATCGCATTTAAGAACTCCTTATTTTATAGGAGTTTTTATTTGAAATGATGAGAAATAGGGAATATAATAATAGAAAACGGTATTTAGATTTCATCAAACTATTTATAGTTCTATATTTCTATTTCAGGTATGATTAGTTATACTAGAGATTTGGAATAATGGTAAGACATTAAAATCTTTCATGTGATGAGAAGTTAAAATATACTAAATATTAATAAAACTTTAATCTGTTTTTTGATAATGAAAAGGAGGTCTATTTATGTTGAAAAAAATCTTTGTGTTGCTAATATTAACTGTTTCAGTATTTTCTTTAGTTGCTTGTAAAGATAAAAAACCAAGTGGAAAAATAAATTTTATTGATAAAAAAGTAGTGAGTCCTATAATTACAAAGAAAACAAATGATGAATCTATTAGTGACTTGGTAATAATATATAGTGATGAAACAGCTTCCGATATTAAAGTGTTACCAGTTGAGTTAAGAGATGATTTCATCATTGGGGTTGATATGTCTTCTATTATCGCAGTTGAAGCTGCTGGTGGAGTATTTTACAATAATCTTGGGGAAGAACAGGATGTTTTTGAAATCTTGAAGGAACATGGAGTAAATCATGTTCGAATAAGATTATGGAATAATCCTTATAATGCTAGTTTTGTTGGATTTGGAGGAGGTACTAATGATACTGAAACTGGAATATTGATTGCGAAAAGAGCTAGTGATGTTGGCATGGGGATTACCTTAGACTTTCATTATAGTGATTTTTGGGCAGACCCAGGAAAACAAACGATGCCAAGACTATGGAATGAGTTAAATAATTTAGAGTTAAAACAAGCAATTTATGAATACACTTTTAATACAATTAATGCATTTAAAGATGAAGATCGGAAG
>JAFLJX010000202.1 GCA_022712785.1 Mycoplasmatota bacterium
AATACGATTTCGAATTTCTTTGCTTTTTCACTTAATGTGAAAGTTTGTCCTGGAACTGCTCTATATGATGGGATATCAACTCTTTTTCCCTCCACAAGCACGTGACCATGATTTACTAACTGTCTAGCTTGACGACGAGTTTTTGCAAATCCTGCTCTATAAACTAAGTTATCAAGTCTTGACTCTAAAAGAGTTAAGAAGTTTTCCCCTTGTTTACCTAACATTTTTTTCGCTACGTTAAATGTTTTCTTGAATTGTTTCTCGTTAACACCATAAGTGAATCTTACTTTTTGTTTTTCTTGAAGTTGAACTCCATACTCACTTATTTTAGTTCTTCTTTGTCCATGTTGCCCTGGAGCATATGGACGTCTTGATAATTCTTTACCTGTCTCAGAAATTGAGTATTTAAGGCGTCTCGCAATCTTCCAACTAGGTCCTGTGTATCTTGACATATTGTATTCCTCCTTTTTTATTATGCGTCAAAGAGTAATAACGATCCATTAATCAGAATGTTTTAATATTTTCACCTCGTCAGCGGAGACTACTAGTAAACCCGTGGGAACATTCAGCAGTTAACTTAGTTCATTATTTAGCTGCCTTTATTACACATGCGCATTAATCATTATATAGAATGCATTATAGAATGTCAACTAATTTCACTATAACTTTTTCTGAGTATGTTTTATCTATTACATTAAATCTAGATAATGTTGGACATCTATATGTAAAACCCCTATCAAATCGCTATTTTTAAATATTGGAGTTATATTCAAATAGATAGAACCAACCTAATTTATATCATCTAAATAACTCTGAATATGAACTCAAGTTAGATAAGTTCGTTATAAAGTTGTCATCCTTAACAATATAGTATTCTAGATTAGCCAGAAGGATTTCGTAATTTTCTTTAGTATTCGCACTTTTTTCAATATTAACAAACCCAATTACCATACAACAATATTTTATGTAAAAACATACAAAAAAGTAAATATTTGTGTTAAAATTATATGTGATTTTAAAGGAGCTGACACGAATGTACGATAGAATTTTAGTAAGATATGGTGATTTAACTCTCAAGGGAAAAAATAAAAGAGTTTTTGTAGAAAGAGTTAATGCCTTAATAAGAGAAAAAATTGATAATCCAAATGTGAAACTTGAACAAAGACATGACCGATTATTTTTAGTTTTAAATGGTGAAGATTATAATGAAGTACTAGAAGGTTTGAATAAAGTTTCTGGACTTTCAAGTTATAGTTTAGTTTCAAAATCTGAAAGAGATATTGATAGTATTTCTAAAAATGCATTGGATTTAATTAAATCTGAGTTAAAAGGGAAAAAAGTTACTTTTAAAGTTGAATCAAAAAGAAGTGATAAAATTTATCCAATTAAGAGTCCAGAAATATCAAAACAAGTTGCGGGATATGTTCTTAAAAATACAGATAATTTAATAGTAGATGTACATAATCCTGAAGTAACTCTTACTGTAGAGGTACGTTTAGAAGCTGCTTTTGTATACATTTCTAAGATAAAAGGAATGGGTGGTTTTCCTGTTGGTGTAGCCGGTAAAGGGTTGTTAATGTTATCAGGTGGTATCGATTCTCCAGTTGCTGGATTCCTTGCGATGAAGCAAGGTATAAGGATTGAGGCAATTCATTTTGAATCAACGCCTCTTACTTCGATAGAATCAGCGCAAAAAGTAATAGATTTAACTGAAAAACTTAGCGTATTTGCGCCAAGTTCTAAGATAAAATTGCATATGGTACCCTTCCAAAAAATACACGTTGCTTTGTTAGATTATATTCCTGAATCTTATAATATTACTATAATGAGAAGAATGATGTATCGAATTGCACAAAGTATAGCTATAAAGAACAAATGTTTAGTATTATTAAACGGAGAGAGTGTTGGGCAAGTTGCATCTCAAACTTTACAAAGTATGAGTGTTATTACAGAAGTTACTAGCATGCCTATTATTAGACCGCTTTCTACCTATGATAAGTTAGATATTATCAAAATATCAAAAGAAATTGGATGTTATAAAACATCAATAAAACCATTTGAAGATTGTTGTACAGTCTATGTTCCTAAAAAACCTACAACAGCTCCCAAGTTAAGAAGAGCATTTGAATACGAAGCAAAATATGATTTCGCTGAACTGCTTAATGAAGCCGTTAGAGATACAAAAACAGTGATAATAACACACAAAGAACATCTAGATATTACTATGAAAGGCTTAGTCGTTGGTGAAGTATTATGATGGAAAAAATTGAAATTTCAAAAGGTATTTACTTATGTAGATTTGAAAAAGCTCTAGGACATTTTATAGGACTTAATGTTGTACTTATAGAAAACGGAAACGAAGCATTACTAATTGATACAGGTTACGAATATAATTTTGTTGAACTAAAGAAACATTTAGATGAAAGAAATATTACTATTACTAAAGTTGTGGTCAGTCATTTTCACCCCGATCATATTGGCGGATTAAAATACTTAGAACACGCAGATGTTTATGGTAGTGAATTTGCGGAGTATTCATTAAGTAAATTTAATAGTGAATTTGACCAGTTACTTCCAGATATGATTGTTAAAGATGAATTAGTTTTTAAATTTGGAAATCACACAATTAAACTTGAAAAAAATATAGGGCATTCTAAAGACGGAATTTTAATAACTATAGATAATAAATTTATGTATGTTGGTGATGATATGGTGTATTCTCACAATGGAGTATCATTAGTTCCATTCTGTGCAGATCAAATTGTTGAAAATCATATTTTATCAATTGAAAAAATATATGAAAATTACAAAAATAAAATAATTATTCCTTCACACGGAAAAATTATTGAAGATCAGAACATAATTAAACAAGATTTAGAAGATAGATTAACATATTTAAAATATATTCAATTGAACCTAGATTGTTCTGTTGAAGACTTTAATAAAGATACTGGGATAAATTTTATTGGAGCAAAGAGTCACACATACAACACTAATAAAGAGGTGAAAAAATGGTAAAATGGGATTTAAGTAAATTATACAAATCTTATGATTCAAAAGAGTTTCAAAATGATGTTCTAAAGATTGATGATTACATTTTGCAGATTAATGCTTTTAAAGAAAGATTTTCAAGTAAAGAAAAAGCAAATATTATAGTTGAAGAATTTTTAAAATTAGAGATTAAGATTCAAAATCACATTGGGAAAGTATATGCTTTTGTAAGTTTACAACAAACAACTAATACAACAGACCAAGAAAGCGGAAAGTATAGCGTTATACTTCAAAAGAAATTCACAGAGTTTACTGTAACAAGCATTCTATTCACTAAATTTTTGAGCTCTTTAGGGAATATAGATGAACTTTTAAATAGCTCTAAATTCTTAAAAGAACATGCTTTTTACATTAAAGAGATTATTAAATCAAATAAGTATAAATTAGATGAAAATACTGAAGGATTACTTTCAAAGTTGAACCAATCAGGTTCTTCAATGTGGAGTAGACTTCAAGGGGTATTAACTTCGACTTTAGAAGTTGAATTCAATGGAGAAGTCATTACTTTACCTGAGATTATAGGGAAATCTGAAGATAGTGATCCTGAAGTTAGAAAAAGCGCATATCTTGCTGAACTAGCAGCTTATCCTAAAATTGATAAGTCTGTCGCGTTCGCTCTAAACGGTATTAAAGGTGAAGTAAACACAATGACTGAAAAACGTGGATATAAATCTGCACTTGATCAAGCATTAATATATTCTAGAATGAATGAAGAAACATTAACTGCAATGCTTTCTTCAATGAATGATTTTTTACCAGTTTTCAGAAAGTACTTAAAAAGAAAAGCAACTTTGCTTGGACATAATAACGGGTTACCTTGGTTTGATATGTATGCTCCTATGGGAAGCAGTGCTAAAGAATTTACTATTCCAGAAGCACAAGAATATATATTAAAAAACTTCGGTACATTTAGTCCACACTTAAAAGATTTAGCTAAAAGAGCATTTGATGGTAATTGGATAGATTATCTACCATACAAAGGTAAAGTAGGTGGAGCTTTCTGTGCTAATATAAATCCTATTAGTGAATCTAGAATACTTCTAACTTTAACGGTTCATTTGGTGATGTTGTAACACTAGCTCACGAGTTAGGTCATGCATATCACGGTGATAACATCTTTAGTGAAACAATATTAAACGCTGAATACACTATGCCTGTGGCTGAGACTGCTTCAACGTTCTGTGAAACAATAGTATTGAAGGCAGCATTAAAAGACGCTGTAAAGGAAGAAAAGATATACTTGCTTGAATCTAGTCTTCAAGGTTCTACCGCAGTTGTTGTTGATATATTATCAAGATACATTTTTGAAAGCAGTGTTTTTGAAGCTCAAAAAGGTGATTTCTTAGATGAAAATAGATTAAAAGACTTAATGATTAGTGCACAAATTGAAGCATATGGAGATGGACTAGATCCTGAATACCTGCATCCATATATGTGGTTATGGAAACCACATTATTATAGTGGTGGACTTAGTTTCTATAACTGGCCATATGCATTTGGACTTTTATTCGCTAAAGGATTATATGGAATATATCAATTAGAAGGTAAATCTTTCACACCTAAATACGACGAGTTGTTGAAAGCAACTGGTAAAATGAGTGTAGAAGATGTTGCTAAACTAGCTGATATTGACATAACTAAGAAAGATTTTTGGACTACTTCACTTAAAGTAATTGAAGAAGATATAAAACTTTTCTTAGAGTTAACTAAATAATTAAAGGAGGCTTATTATGAAAAAAATATTATTATTGATAGTAGCATTGATTTTTGTCTTTACATTATCAGCTTGTTCCAAAGGATATACTGATATTTCGAACGAAGAATTAGTAGAAATGTTAGAAAGTGATGTTGATTATATCTTTGTTGATGTTAGAACTTCAAATGAGTTCTATACTGAAAGAATCGCTGGATTTTTCAACTATGATTTTTACAATTTCGAGGATAATCACTCGCTATTAGATAAACTAGATACTAGTAAACCTGTGGTTATAATGTGTAATAGTGGAAATAGAAGTGTAGAAGCTTCTAAAATATTTTTAGACATTGGATTTACAGAAGTTTACAACCTTAAAAACGGTATTGAAGGTTGGGACGGAGAAACTATTAGCTAAAAGAGTCATTAATTTGACTCTTTTTTTCTTATAATAATGTATAATATATATTGGAGGTGACTTTATGGAAATAACAAGTGTTAATAATCAGCTAATTAAAGATATGGCAAAACTACATCAAAAGAAGTACAGAGATGAGTTAGAACTATTTTTAATTGAAGGATTCCATCTATATGAAGAAGCTTTAAAAATGGATGTAATAAAAACTATATTTACTACAGATGATATAATTCAAGGTCACAACGTTATACATGTGTCTCAATCAGTATTGGAAAAACTAGCTAAAACAAATAATCCACAAAAAATCATTTGTGTTTGTGAGAAATTAAAAAGAGAAAATATCTGTGATAGAGTCTTAATAATAGAAGGTATTCAAGACCCTGGTAATTTAGGAACTCTACTTAGAAGTGCTCTGGCTTTTGACTTCAAAACTGTGATATTAGATAACACAGTTGATATTTATAATGACAAAGTAATTAGGAGTACTCAAGGAGCAATGTTTAAACTAAATTTCATTGAGATGAATACACTAGATTTTATGAATCTTCATCGTGATTTTGAATACATAGGAACATCATTAAATGGGGAATCATTGGATACGTTTAGAGCGTCACAGAAGATAGCTGTAATCTTAGGTAATGAGGGTAACGGTCTTAGTTCAGACGTTTTAAATAAAACAAATAAAAACATAACAATTAAGATAAATGAAGTAGAAAGTTTAAATGTTGGTGTTGCCGGAAGTATAATTATGCATCATATCAACCGTAATACTTAAAAAAATATAAGATACTTGATTTTAATATTTAATAATGATATACTATCAATGCATATGAGTTAGAGAGTGGGTCAAATCCCGCTCTTTATTTTGTAAAAAGGAGTAAACCATGGAAAAGATAAAAGGAATAATTAAAAAGATAGTTGAAGATTTAGGATACTATTTATATGATGTAGTTTATGATAAAAAAGGATCTATCAATGTTTTAGAAGTTTTAATAGAAAACGATACATCAATCGATATTGATGATTGTGTAATTGTTTCTAAAAATATAAGCAAACAATTAGATCTTTTAGACCCTATCAAAGAGGCATATAATTTAGAAGTTGCAAGTAGTGGTGCAGAAAGAGAATTAAGAAATAGCGAAGAAATTTTAAGAGCTATTGGACAACATGTTTACATAGAAACTATGGAACAAAAATTTGATGGGAAACTTAAATCTTTTAAAGATGGATTCCTTGAAATACTTCACAACAACAAAAGAACTACAAAGGTTAATTATATTGATGTTAGTTATATAAGACTAGCTATCATCAAATAGGAGGATATAGAAATGATTAGTAAAGATTTTTTTAAAGCTTTGGATTTAATAGCTATTGAAAAAGGATTAGAAAAAGAAAAGATTTTAGACATAATGGGTAGAGGACTTCTAAATGCATATAAGAAAGTTCATAATACATCAGAAAACGCAAGAATTTCTTTTAATGAAACTAAAAATGAAATTCAATTAGTTGCTGACTACACTGTTGTTGAGGAAGTAGTTAATCCAGGTGAGATATCACTTGCAACAGCAAAATTAAGAAGAAAAAGTGCTAAAATTGGTGATGTAATAACTGTTAAAGAGAAACTTAAAGATTTTGGTAGAATTGCAGCTTCAAGTGCGAAACAAATTCTAACTCAAGGGTTAAAACAGTTAGAAAGAGAAAGAGCATTTGAAATCTTTAA
>JAFLJX010000203.1 GCA_022712785.1 Mycoplasmatota bacterium
CCACCTAAATCATAGATAGCTGTGATATCTGGATTTACAAAAGGAACAACACCTTCTCCAGATACATAAGGTAAATCACTACCAAGCATCCCTTTAACCGTAGATTCAACTAAATGAATATTATTTTTTTCAAGTAAACCTGCTAATCCCCTAGATCTAAAATATGGATTGATAATATCTAAATCTACTAAATAATCTATTTTATTATTTATTGCTAAATTTACACTTATCTCACTTTTCCCACTTCCATAATGCCCTGAAATGATTGTTATTCTTTTCATATTTGATTTAGAAATATCGATAAAACATCGAAATTTCTTACCTCCTCATTAAGTGAGTTTTTCGCTATCACAATGAAAGCGCTTTACCAAAAAATATTATACCACTAAATTATTCACTTTTCAACTTATTCACACATAATAAAACAATATAATAGTAAATACAATGTTTTCATAAAAATATAAATAAATATCGCTTTACTAAGCCATTATTAGTAATTGCATTTTACTTTTTTGAAACTATTTTCACTAAACTAAATGACATAAGTACAAACAACATAATCATTCCAAGCACCGAGGCCATAATCCTTACAACTCCAACTTCACTAACTTCGAAAAACGGATATATATAATCGTGTGTTTTTACTCCATGAATAAACAAATACATAAGATAAATAATTGGATAGATTATCCATATCTTTGTATTGCTAAAATTAAATGTATAATCCTCTTTAAATTTATACAAAAACCCTAATACAAGTAACGGAGTTATATAGTGATTTAAAATACTACCTGATAAAGCGAATCCTTTTGGACTATATATTGGTTCCAGAAACAAAAGAAAAACAAGAAAAGTAATTGTAATATAGATAACTACTCCTCCAAATAATTTATTAAAACCTTTATTGTTTTTTAAGTTGGTAAATAATAATAATGAGAAATATATCAATACTACTAAGTTACTTTGCACTGTGAAATACTTGAAAATAACTAATACATTTAGTAATTGATTTGATTCTTCCCCAATGATAATAGAGTTTATCAGAATAGAGATTATCCCTAAAGTTGATGTTGCAACTATTAATATAGCATATTTGTTTTTCATATTAATCACCCCTTCCAATTATAGCATAAAAAAACAGTGCTTTCTCACTGTTTTTAGATAACTATATTTACTAATTTCTTAGGTACTACTATTATTTTTCTTATTTCTTTACCTTCTATTAATTCTTTAATCTTATCTCCAGATTTTGCTAGTTCAATTATTTCTTCTTTTGAAGTGTCAATATTAACAGTTATTTTGTCTCTAACTTTACCATTTATACTTACAACCATTTCAATAGTAGCTTCAACAAGTTTTGTTTCGTCATGTTTTGGCCAAGAAGCATAAACCATATCTTCGTCATGCCCAATTTTTTCCCATAACTCTTCAGTTATATGTGGGGCAAATGGATTAATTAGTTTCAATAGTGTTTCATAATCAGTTATATTAATATAATCCACTTTTCCAAGTTCATTAACTAATGTCATTAACTTAGCAATAGCTGTATTAAATTTAACATTTTCAATATCCTCATCTACAGCTTTAATAGTTTTATGTAGTAAAACTTGATAACTATCATTTTCCTTATCCGATAGTTTTTCTTCTAGTCTTACTAATTTATCTAGGAATCTACGAGCACCCTTAACACCACTATCATTCCATGGAGTTGACTGTTCATAGTCTCCGATAAACAAGATGTATAAACGTAAAGTATCAGCACCATACTGTTCGATAATAGTATCTGGATTTACAACGTTTCCTTTAGATTTACTCATTTTATCACCATCAGCTCCAAGAATTAATCCTTGAACTGTACGCTTTAAGTAAGGTTCCTCTGTTGGAACTACTCCAATGTCGTATAAGAATTGATGCCAGAATCTTGAATAGATTACGTGTCTTGTTACATGTTCCATTCCACCATTATACCAATCAACTTGCATCCAATATTTAAGTTTTTCCATACTAGCAAATTCTTCATTGTTTGAAGGATCAGCATATCTTAAGAAATACCAACTTGATCCAGCCCATTGAGGCATTGTGTCAGTTTCTCTTTTTGCTGGTTTACCACATTTTGGACATGTTGTGTTTACAAATTCAGGAATATTAGCTAATGGACTTTGTCCGTCATCACCAGGTGCAAAATCTTCAACTACAGGTAACATAACTGGTAAATCTTCCTCTGGTACATTTACCATTCCACAATCTTCACAGTGAATTACAGGAATTGGTTCTCCCCAGTATCTTTGACGATTAAATGCCCAGTCTTTCATTTTGTAGTTTATATGTTTCTTACCAATTTTTTTACCCACTAAGAATTTTATTATTTTCTCTTTTGCATCTTGTACGCTAAGTCCGTTTAAAATATCACTATTAACTAAAGTACCTTCAGCAGTATCAGTATATGCCTCTTTACTAATATCTCCACCAGCAATAACTTCCATTATTTCACAACCGAATTTAGTCGCGAATTCATAATCTCTAGTATCGTGACCCGGAACTGCCATGATTGCACCAGTACCGTAACCAATCATTACATAATCAGCTACAAAGATAGGAATCTCTTTATTATTTACAGGATTAATTGCAACTAATCCGTCAATCTTAACTCCAGTTTTATCTTTTGCTAATTCTACTCTTTCAAACTCAGTCTTAAGTAATGCTTTATGTTGGTAATCATGAATATCCCCAATATTATTGATTTTATCATGTTGTCTTTTTAGCATTTCATGTTCTGGAGCAACTACCATGAATGTAGCCCCAAATAAAGTGTCAGGACGAGTTGTATAAACTGTCATTACTTCATCAGTATCTTTTATAATAAAATCAACATGTGCTCCAGTCGATTTACCTATCCAGTTTTCTGTTTCAATTTTAATTCTAGGCAAAGTATCTAATTTATCAAGACCACTTAACAATCTTTCAGAATGTTTAGTGATTTTTAAAAACCATACATCCTTTTCTTTTTGAATTACATGGGTATCACATCTATCACATTTACCGCCTTGGCTATCTTCATTTGATAGTACAACCTTACAACTAGGACAATAATTTACAAATGTTCTATCTCTGTACGCCATTCCATTTTTAAATAACTGAACGAATATCCATTGTGTCCACTTATAGTACTCACTATCAGTAGTATCTATTACTCTATCAAAATCAAAGCTGTAACCAGATATTTTTAATTGATTTGTATATGTTTCAATATTAGTATCAGTAACAATCCTTGGATGAATACCTGTCTTAATTGCATAATTTTCAGTTGGTAACCCAAAAGCATCAAATCCAATAGGGAATAAAACGTTATAACCTTCCATTCTTCTTTTTCTACTTACTATTTCTAAACTAGAAAAAGCTCTAATGTGACCTACATGCATTCCTGCCCCAGATGGATAAGGAAATTCTACAAGATTAAAATACTTTGGCTTGTCAGAGAAATCTACTGCCGCAAACCTCTTATTTTCATACCAATGTTTTTGCCATTTCTTTTCAACTTCTATGTGGTTATATTCCATATGTTTCACTCCTTTATAATAAAAAAATCGTCCTTAAAAATAAGGACGAAAATAATTTCCGCGGTACCACCTATGTTCTAGTTTCCTAGCACTTATACTTTTAACGCAAGTTTACGTCTTACTCTCACGTGTTGCGAGTAAGCAACTCCCTAGACTAATTCGTAAATATTTAATCTTAGTTTTCACCACCACTAAGTCTCTTCAAATAAATATTTTACTACTACTTCTAGTTCCTTGTTTTTACCTAAATGTATAATAACATAGCGATTTATTTTAATCAAGATTTATTTTTTAAGCGTTTTTCTATCTCAGCTGACAGTGCATTATTTTGTCTAAAAGCAAGTATTATTAATATGACTATTAAGAATAGGTTTAATTCAAAGATACTATCAAATATTAAGATTACAAATAATCCAGTAGATGAATATGTAGTCATAGCAAACAATTGTTTAAATGGGACTACACTAAATCTTTTTCTTAAGAAAAATGCACTCAAAATTATAAACATCATATATACGGCAAAGCTAATCAACACTTCAGTAATTATTATCATTGAACCCCATATTGATTTATACTGTATAGTAACTTCATCAACAGCATTAAAAATAGAACCATAAAAAACATTTGAATTATCAGCCTGATCACTAAAATCAACATTATGAATTGAAGGATCCAAATCACTAATTGAATAGTCATATACTTCAAGTCCGTTAACACTAACATAAATTAATTCTTTATGAATTACTACCGCATACCCTGATTCTTTATATCTTTCAAAATCCATTACAGCATGTGAATCTAAGTAAAATGTAACTATCTGATCTTCATACAATTCTATCTTATATTCTGAGTCACATATTAATTCAGCGTTCACAATACTACAATCTTCAGTTACATCAGTCATAGATTGTCTTATACTCTCTTTGTATGTTTCAGTTAAGCCATCATACTTAATCACGTCAACAATTGACGCACTACTAAATAAGATAGCAAAAAAAACAATGTATAATCCTACTTTCCACATTGCATCTTTACGATATTTTAATAATAGTCTTGGATTAACGAGTCCATCTCTAAATCGATTAAACATAATTATCACCTTTTGATATTATAACATATATTAATAATTATTTCCTATAATGTGTTAAAATATATGTAGGTGATTTTTATGAACTTAATGACTAAAGAAAAAAGATATAATACCCTTAATGCTTTTTATCGACAGAAGTTTGGTAAAAAGGTTTTTAAGGTATCTTTGAATGGAAACTTTACATGTCCAAATAAAGATGGTAAAAGTGGTTATGGAGGGTGTGTATATTGCACTGAAAGTGGTAGTGGAGATTTCGCAGGAAACAAGAACGAATCTTTAAAAACACAATTCAACAAAGTTAGAGCCATGATGCACGAAAAATGGAGTGATGCACTTTATATATCGTATTTCCAAGCAAACACTAATACCTATGATACTGAGGAAAGATTAAGAGATTTATTCTATGAATCAATCTCTTTAGATAAAAATATAGTTGGGCTTTCTATCGCAACTCGTTGCGATGCATTGAACAATGAAATATATGATTTACTAGAAGAATTGAATGATAAAACGTATCTCCAAATTGAATTAGGACTTCAATCTATTCACGATGAAACTAGTAATTTCATTAATAGAGCACATTCATTAAAATGTTTCGATGACGCTGTTAAAGAATTAAGAAAAAGAAATATTGATGTCGTAGTTCATATTATTAATGGATTTCATATGGAAACTAAAAATGACATGATGGATACTGTTAGACATTTGAATAAATTAGACATACAAGGAATTAAAATTCATTTACTTCATATAATGAAAAAAACAAAACTAGGTAAAATTTACTTAGAGAATCCTTTTAAAATGTTAACACTTGATGAATATAAAGACATTGTTTGTGATCAACTAGAAATTTTGGATCCAAACATTATAGTTCATAGACTCACAGGGGATTCTCCAAGAGAATTATTAATAGCTCCATTATGGAGCTTAAAGAAACTTGTGGTAATGAACGAAATAGATAAAGAATTAAGACGTAGAGATTGCTATCAAGGGAATAAATTCAAAAAATAAACAGAAAATATCAACTGATATTTTCTGTTTATTTTTTGTTATTTTTCAATAAGTATTTTAGTTTCTCAAAAATTATTTTTAGCACCAATAAATCCGCGCTTCCACCAGGAGAAATATTTCTCTTTTTATAACTGTTACTTATTGTATTTATTTGCTTTTTATTTGATGTATATCCACCTTGTTCTAATAGTTCACTAAATGTAGCTTTAACTTCATTTAAAGTTTCAATATTTGTTTTATGAATTATCGTTGTATCATTAAGCATAGACATTAAACTAATTAGATATTCATGATTTCTTAAGACACTTTGGGTTTCGTTAAAACTAGGAATATCAAATATTATATCAAATCCATTTAATGCTGCACCACGTAACCCTTTTAATTTATGAGACAAATATATTTTATCACCATGAGACTTATGTTCCTTTAACTCTATTTTTTCATAATAGTCACCTATTACAACTTTTGATATATGTTTAATTTCCTGTTTTACAAAATTAATATCTTCTTGTCTCAAGATTGCCTTAGTTAATGCGGGAAGAAATACTCCTAAAGCAAAAATAAGCCCTTTATGCGTATTAATATTCAATGTAGCTTCTAACATAGCTTTTTCAGCTTCGATACCTATTTCTTGCAGTATTAAAGGTTTATCTAAATTATTAAGACCATAAATTATAAACTCTTTAATAAATGGTTTAATCGCGAATATGCTTCTAACAAATGTATTTGAATCCATATCAGTATGGCAACCTGAATCATTTCTTGAAACTAATCCAAACTTCGG
>JAFLJX010000204.1 GCA_022712785.1 Mycoplasmatota bacterium
TTAATAATAATGATGTCAATAATGTTCTTTCTTGCAGGTGCTGTATCAAATGTCATGTTAGAAAACATTAAAAAACGAAAAGGATATTATATTAAAGAAATTGGTAATAGCGAGAATAACTTGGCTCTATTATTAAATACTATGGAAAATCAAAGAATAGATTATGTTCATCAATTATTATTAAATAATGACTATGATACAGCTACACAGTACATTGATGTATATTTAAATAATCAAACTAAGAACTCTAAAAATTTAATTGAAATAAATGAAATTAAAAATGATGTATTGATTAAGTTTTTCGAAACAAAATTAAAATTATTAAAGGAACTAAATTTATCAGTTGATATAAGAAGCAACTTAGAAAATCTTAACTTATCTGAAAATAAATATTTTTTAGAAATTCTAGGCATTATTATTGATAATGCAATTGAAGCTAGCTTCAATTCAAATCAAAAATATATTCATCTAAAAATATACAATATTGATAATAATACTGTTTTAGAAGTTACTAACTCTGCTTTACAAGAAGATATTCGAAATCTTACAAAAAAAATATCAAAAAAAGGTAGTAATCAAAGAAAGAACGGACTTAAACTTTTAGATATACTTCTAGAAGATAGTCCTATAACTATCGTTAAAGAAATCAATAACACAGTAACTTACAAATTATTCATTTGAGGTGATTATATTGTTAATTTTTACTTTATTTTTTCTACTAGCACTAATAATAACGTTAACTAACTCTTATATTATTGACAAAAAGATCACCCCTACATCTTTGGGTGAATTTTTGATTATACTGTTTGTTTTGCTTGCAGTTAGATTTCATGATTTAAATGATTTTGCAATATTCTATTCAGTAATCGTAATATTTACATTCTCAAATACCATAATAAGAAAAAAAGATATTATGTCAACCAATGTAGTTACAACAATATGTATGTTTACATTTGTCGTAATTGAAATTCCTATATATATTTATCAAATGCTCCTTTCCAAAAATATTATTGAAAGGGTTGTAGAAAGATATGTATCAACATCACTTTCTGTTTTATTAAGTATGATTATTGTCTTGATTGTCTATAGATTAACACTAAAAATGATTGAATATACTGACGAATTTATTTATACAAGATTGACTATTTATAACTTTATTGTTTTATTTTCAATAATAGCTGTTAACCGCTTTATATCAAGATTAAACATATTGAATAATTTCTATTTTGAAACAATACTAATAATGTTTATTTCAATACTAATATATATAATATTTTTATACTTATCCATGCATATTTTACAAGAACTGAATATTTTGTTAAAATCTCTTTCAGAAGAGAATAGAAAATCACAAAGTGAAGCTACTAATGCATTTCGTAAGAATCATAATACAACTAACTTACTACTTACAGTGAATCATCTACTAAAAGAACAAGAGTACGATAAAGCGTTGCAATATATTCAAAATGAGAAATAGAATAGAGGTGTGTTAAATGGAACTAGCATTTGCTATACAAGCTAGCATCTTAGGTATTTTAATTATATCGATGATATTATTAAACTATAAAAGATCTGAAAGACATGACCTCATTGGAAAGCTATTTTTAATTGTTGTATTCTCTTCACTTTTCACACAAATTCTTGATGTCCTATTTTATTTTGTCAATGGAAAAGTGATGTGGTATTACTTTTTAGCAAATTATTTTTCTATTATTATGAGTTACATATTTACATTCACCCCACCTGTAATATGGTTACTAATAGTTCTTTATGAAGCGAGAAAAGATAAAAAACTCATATATAAAATTCTGAAAACAATATCACCATTCTATATACTAGTATTGATATTAATAATTACCTCTCCATTTACAAACATAATGTTTGAGATTGATAGTTCAAATTTTTATCACAGAACTTATATATTTAATTTTTCAACATTTTTAAGTGTTATCTTATTAAGTGGTACTGCAGTTGTGATACATAGAAATAGGAAGTTATTATCAAAAAAGCAATATCTAACTTTCTCGTTTTTCATTGTTCCCGCCATTATTGGTGCAACAATTCAAGTTTATGACCCCAATTTCTTGTTTTTATGGATAGGAATTTCTATTAGTTGTTTAATATTCTTTATGTATCTTTATTCCTCTTATGATGATGTTGATTATATAACAGGACTTAGTAATGAAAATATATTTATAACAAGAGTAACTGAATTAATAAATGATAAAACTATATTTACAGTAGTATTGTATGAACTTGAAGGTGTTAGTCATAGAGACACAAAGATTTTAAAAGAGTTTGCAAATTCAATTGTGAGTATAAACCCAGTAGGTAGCTTGTTATCACGAATTAGTTATAATTCTTTTTCTGTAATAACAACTAGTATTGATATAAATTTTCTTAAAAAAGCCTTAAATTCTTTAGATATAATGTTAGAGGAGAAATCATTTACAACTAAGTATAAGGTATCTCATGTTGTGTCTTCAAATATACATAAAGATTACAAATCTATTATTAACTCATTAAAATAATACATATATAACCAAATTAAAAATGATGACCAGACGGTCATCATTTTTAATTTTTAATTATTTATAGTCTTATACCTAGAATAATTCAAATGCAATTATAATCCAAAGAATTACAACTATTACTATTAGAAAAGTAACAATATAGTTAAATACTCGTTCAAGTTTAGTATGTTTTTTAATACCAGAACGTTCCATCAGAACCTCTTGGTTATCAATAATTTGTTGAAGTAAATATGTATAGTCCTTATTACTTATATTTCCTGTTCGTCTTTCAACAAATTTTTCTACTTCAACAACTTCAGGAACAGGTTCAACAACGACTGGAATTGGTTCATTAACCACTGAAACAGGTTCTTCTATTTGAGATTCTTCTTTCATTTCTTTTATTGAAATTTCAGAGATTTTATTTTTATCAACATTTTTAATAATTATATTGATCATATCACTTTTAGTTATATGCATTTTAGAATCAACTTTTAAATCATCTAGCATACTACATACAACTTTTTTACTAGCTATTTGTATCCTAACTTCATAATCATCATCATACATTTTTCTTATTTTAAGTTCTCTTCGTAATTTTTCTTGCATGTCTGATTTTGTCCAATACTTAGGGATTTCTATCTTATATTTTTCTCCAAGTTTTCTAATTTCAGTTGCAACTGAAGATGTATCAAAATGTGTAACTGATTCCCCTAAGTGTATTCCATCAAAATAATCATCTTCGTCTGTAATTATAGCTGAAAAAGCTAAATTATACTTGTATACTGTGTACTCTTCTTTATTTTCAGTTGTTTCTAATAATTCAAGATCTTTAAATACTTCCACAATATATGGATGATTTTCTAGATGAGATATACTTTTATCCCATAAAGCACTAAAGTAGACTTTGTTTAAGTTTGAATCATTATAGTATTCATAATCATTTTCTAGTTGAAACTCACTCAATTTATTATACTGATTTACTCTACTTAATCTAATATAATCCTTTATACTCATTGAGTTTACTGACTCTTTTTCTTGTTTTAATAATAGCATTTTTTCTTCAACATACTTTGATTCAATTGACTCTGAAAGAACTTTGATTCTTAAACTCCTAGGAAATGTAACTTGATGTTTCTTAAAAACTTCAAGTATTGCTTCAGGATCCAATTTCATAAACTTTATTGTTCTTTTAATTTTCATTTCGTACACCCTTTTTCTGTATTTTATACTATTTTCCCACGCACCAATTTTTTGAATAACTGGTGTGTGGGACTTATTACTTCTTAACCCTCATTTTTTAAACAAAATCTTCTTACAGTACTTTTTCTATCTCTACTATGGTTGAACAACACTTTTGTAAATTGTTAAATTATCAATATTTATATAGAATGTTGGTGTTGAACCATTATCAGCAGTAATTATAGGAACAAATCTAATATTTATATCTTGAGTTATACTTACATCAATTTCTGTATATGTTAAATCTGGATTTCCGTTTGGATCCAATCCAGTTGTAACATCAATTTCTTCTAGCAATAGCCATGTAGTTGTCCCTACTACCTTATATTGAACTTGGATTTTAAAAGTATATCCAGCTTCATCAAATCTTAATGCTCCATGATAGAAGGTGATTTTATCAATAGCAGTAGCAGTTACAAATCTCGACTCGAAATATGATGAGTTTGAATCTTCTCTTAAAGCTAAAGCATAACTATTTGTACCATAACCCCCAACACACACATCATAACTTGTATGACAATCCAAAACAGCATTATTCATATACCAATTTGTAC
>JAFLJX010000205.1 GCA_022712785.1 Mycoplasmatota bacterium
TAGGTGACGCTAATACAAAGTGTCCTTCTTCTATTTCAACGAATTCAGGCATATTTCCTTCACCATAATTATGAGTACTTGGATCATAATCAAATCTTTTACGAGTCTTTTCATAATCTGGATCTGGTAATGGAATTGCTGATAATAAAGATCTTGTATAAGGATGCAGTGGGTTTTTGAATAATTTACTAGAATCTGCTAACTCAACAATATGTCCGTAGAACATAACAGCAATACGATCACTAAAGTATTTAACAACTGATAAATCATGTGCAATAAACAAAATAGATAAATTAAGTTTTGCTTGTAATTCTTTCAGCAAATTAATTACTTGCGCTTGAATACTAACGTCAAGTGCACTAATAGGCTCATCTGCAATAAGTAATTCAGGTTCAATGATTAATGCTCTAGCGACACCGATACGTTGTCTTTGCCCACCACTAAATTCGTGTGGATAACGGAATGCATGTTCAGGTTGTAACCCAACAACTCTTAGTATGTCTCCTACTTTTTTATCTATAACTTTTTTGCTTTTTTCACCACTGATAATTAATCCTTCAGCAATGATTTCTCTTACTGTCATTCTTGGATTTAATGAAGAGATAGGATCTTGGAAGATCATTTGAATTTTCTTCAAAGTTTCAACAGTTTCACCTTTAAAAGCGTTATCTTTTTTAATTTCACTAATTAAATCACGTAATTGCATGATATCATCTTTTAAAGAAATCGCTTCAGCACTTTCTTTATTTTCAAGTGCTTTGAATGATATTTTTTTATCTTTTAATTCTAAGCTTAGGGCTTCAGTTCCTCCACCGATACGTTGCCCACGGAAAAATACTTCACCATCAGTTGGATCGTACAAACGGATAATACTTCTACCTGTTGTAGTTTTCCCACATCCTGATTCACCTACTAATCCGAATACTTCACCTTCGTGTATTTGGAATGAAATTCCATCTACAGCTCTTACAATCATTTTATTTTTCCCACGTCCAGATTTGAAATGTTGTTTCAAGTTTTTAACATCTAAGATTACTGTATTACTTATTGCCATTGTTTTTCTCCTTGATTAATTCTTTGTGACGATCGTTTCTTCTTGTTACAGCAATTGGCTGCACAACTTTAGGTGCATATTCATGCATAAGCCAAGTTTTAGCAAAGTGTGACTCAGATACTTGAAACATTGGTGGTTCTTCTTCAAAATCAACCTGTAATGCATATTGATTACGTGGTGCAAATGCATCACCTGCGGGTGGGAAGTGTAAGTCTGGTGGAGTTCCAGGAATTGCGAACAGTTTTTCATCTGTATCAAGGTCTGGCATTGCTGAAAGTAATGCCCAAGTATATGGATGACGAGAATCATAATAAATATCATTAACATCCCCAATTTCAATAATTTGACCTGCATACATAACCGCAACTCGCTCAGCTATATTGGCTACAACACCTAAATCATGTGTAATAAATATAATTGTTAAATTACGTTCTTTTTTAATTCTATTAATTAACTCTAAAATCTGTGCTTGAATTGTAACATCCAGAGCAGTTGTAGGCTCATCACAAATTAAGATTTCAGCATCATTCGCTAATGCAATTGCAATAACGATTCTTTGACGCATTCCTCCTGAAAATTGGAAAGGATATTGAAAAAATCTTTTTTCCGGTTCAGGAATTCCAACCTCTTTCATCAATTCTAATGCACGATTTTTTGCATCTGCTTTTGTCATACCCATTTTCAAGTATAAAGCTTCAGAAATTTGAGTTCCAACTTTCATTATTGGGTTCAAACTACTCATTGGATCTTGGAAGATCATAGAGATTTTTGTACCACGTAATTTATGAAAATCTTCTTCTTCAATTTGCATTAAATCTACGTACTGAGGTGTTTTAGATACTAGTGCTTCTTCATCATAATAATTAATTGTACCACCATTATGAATTGAATTTTTTGCTAAAATTCCAATAATTGCACGTGCGGTAACACTTTTACCAGAACCTGATTCGCCCACTATTGCTAGTGTTTCACCTTTATATAGGTCTAAGTTAACCCCACGGATAGCGTTTAATTTACCTTGTTGAGTTCGGAATGAAATGTCAAGCTCACGAATTTCTAATATTTTTTGACGATTTTCCATTATTCATCAGCTCCCCTTAAACTAGGATTAAATGCATCACGGAGCCCATTACCAAATAGGTTAAATGATAACATTAATAGTGAAATAAATATTGCTGGGAATAATAATTGATAGAAACTATCTTTCATTACTAATTGTCCATTTGACATCAGACGCCCAACACTAATAGTTTCACCATAGTTAATAATTCCTAAGAATGAAAAAGTTGCTTCTGTAAAAATTACAGCTGGTATATATAATACAACAGAAGTAATAATTGTCCCCATAGCACTTGGGAAAATATGACGATACATTATTCGTCTATCTCCAGCACCTAAAGTACGAGCAGCAAGAACATATTCACGATTTTTATAACGATAAAACTGAGAACGAGTTAATGATGATATCCCCAGCCATCCGGTCATGGTGAACGCTAATATTACAACCCATATAGCATTTCCAAAACGTAGTAATAGAAGAGTCAAGATTGCTAGGAATGGAAGTCCAGCTAAAATCTCACTTATACGTTCCATAACTAAATCAATAGTTCCTCCGTAATATCCAGAGATTGAACCAACTGTAATACCAACAATAATATTAATTGCTGCAACAGTGAATGCTATAAGCAATGAAATACGTGCACCTTCCCAAAGTGTTTCAAATAAGTCCCTACCAGATCCATCAGATCCAAAAAGGAAGTTTACATCATCCATATCGTAAACATATTTTAAGAATTCGAAGTATTGAATTCTTACTTTGTAGAATCCAGCATTTTCTTCTGCATCTTCTAAAATGATAATTACATCATTTTCAAGTTCTGCTGCTCTAACAGTATTATACTCATCTATAGTTAAATTTGTATAAGACGTTGCAGCAAATTCTTGAGTAACTGGGTCTATTTCCGCACTAAAATGATGATCAATATATGCATAATAGTCAACTAAAACAGTTACCTGTCCAATTTCATTTACATTTTGAATACCTAATACTATACCATCTGGCAAATTAGAAAAGTTTTGGATATATCCAGTCATTTCTTGTTGTCCTGAGAACCCAGGCATGAAGTCTAAAACTTCATTTCTTGGTGGCATATTTGATAAACGACTAGACCATTTAGCATTTATCTCATCTAATTCATAACTTACAAATAGTGGTCCAATAATGGACATTATTATTAAAAATAATAGAATAACTGCAGCTACAACTGATGCTTTATTTTTCTTAAATCTTAACCATGCATCCATATAATATCCTATGGCTCTGGTTTGAAATGATTCGTCTAATATTGTTTGTTCATGTTGTACAAGTTTAAACTTATTTTTATCTATTATTTGGCTCATCGTTTACCTGCCCCCATTCTTATTCTAGGGTCAATTACGCCATATGATAAATCTACAATAAGTGTAGCACTTAGCCCGATAATTGTATAAAACATTATTAAAGCCATAAGTAATGAGTAATCAAAGTTATTGAATGCATCTAGATAAATCCCACCAATACCAGGAACCCTAAATATTCTCTCAATTATAAGTGATCCACTAAGTAATGATACAAGACCACCAATTAATGATGGTGCAATTGGAACTAGTCCATTTCTTAACGCATGTCTAACTGTTGATTGTCTTTGAGTTAAACCTTTTGTTCTAGCTAACAACATGAATTCAGAAGTTAAAACCTCTGTCAATTCTGCTCTCATAACTCTTGTTAATGAAGCAACAGTACCAAAGAAAAGTACTAACATAGGCATCAAGTATGATGCTATACCTAATAAATTATTTGCGGCAAAATCCGTTTCAGAAAATACGAACGGAGTATCAATAAGTTTCCATATGTATACAACATAGTATTGCATCATCGTTCCAATAACAAATGATGGAACCGAAATGAAAAAGATAACCCCTGTTGATATAATATGATCTGTTAGTTTGTTTTTCTTAAGAGCAGCCCAAATACCTAGTCCAATACCTACAGGAATACCTGCAAAATACGGAAATACATTAAGCCTAAATGATACTGGTATTTTTTCTGCCAAAATATCAGTTATATCTCGTTTAAGTTTTAGTGAACGACCAAGCCCTCCTTCTTTTACAAGATTTTGTATCCATATAAAAAACTGTTCTACAATTGGTTTTCCATAACCTTCTTGCTCTTCTAAGATTATTCTAATCTCAGGATATACACCAAGCACTGCCGCATGATATTGTGGCAATTTCTTAATGAAAACAAATACAAGAAAAATTATAATAAAAGCTGTAACAAAAATAAGCGCAATCCGCTTAAGTACATAATTTCTCATAATGCTCCTTTCATATAAACAACCCTAGTTAGAAAGCACTAGGGTTGCTATATTTATAACCTTTATAAGTTCTAAATTTTTATTGTTATTCAGTTTCTATTTCAGTACCAATGTATAGATATTTCAATCCACCATAACCCATACGAGCATGATATGAATCAGCTTCAAATACAACACGTACATTATAAACTGTAGTAGCTACTGATGTGAATAAAGGAATTGCAATCATTTGATCTAGTAATTCACCTTCTAATGTAGAAGTAATTTCATCAAAGTCATCATCTTTACCTTCATAATTAACATCTTGTACGTTGTAGAATTCACCATATGCATAATTAAATAGTTCATGATAAGTACATGTTAAGTCATCACCAACAAATATTGCTAACACAGCTACCCAAGCTTGATATTCAGCTAATGCAGTTCCAGCAGGAACAGCGTCTGCAGCTAATAATGCAACATCAGCTTCGTAATCTGTAGTTTCTGTTTCAGTTGGTTCTTCTATTAACATATATGTATTATATAAAGCTAAGTAATCAGCAAACTCAGTTTCAAACTCAGTTGTCCAATTAGTTAATGCAGTTTTAGTGTTTCCTAATGTAGCAGTAACTACTGCATTTTCAGTATCAAATCCTACTTCTAACATATATGAGAATGCACTATTATAAACTTGTCCAAGCATTGATGGAGCATTAAAGTCTAATCCTCGCCATCCACCAAATGTCATTTCGAAGTCTCCGTTATCCCAAGCAGCATCTAAAGCTGGACCTGAAACTGCAGATAATTCTAATTCAAATTTAGTAGTAGCTTCATTTACATTAAAGATTGCTTCAACAGTATCTTTAACCCAGTTAGCAACTTGCCAGTTAGTTTCAACATCATAGAATTTGTATTCAACAGATACCATTTCACCATCTTGGATATCTCCAGCAGCTATTGCAGCAGCATAAGCTATGTCAAATAATTCTTTTGCTTGAGTTGGATTATAACCAAATGTATCAGGAGATAAATCAGCTAATACTTCATTACCTGCTACAGATGAACGGTAAGAGAATGAGTTATATTCAGTAGAATAATAAACAGGTCCTAAGAATCCAAATGTAGGAACAGATGGGTCACGTACTTCATTTGCGAATGTATCGCGGTCAATTGCGAAGTAGAACGCTTGTCTAAATTCAGTTTGAGTTAATATTGGATTTATAGCATATGCTTCACTACCATCAATATTAAATGCGAAACGGAAGAATGTTGTAATAGGAGATAATTTTAAGTTTAAGCTATACTTGAACTCGTCATAATATTCTCCACCTACACCAACAACATCTAAACGTCCAGCTTTAAATTCATCTATTGTAATTGATTGATCTTCAATAACATCGTAACGAAGTTTAGTTATACGATAAATATCAGAATCATAATGATTTTCATTTAATGTATAGAAATATAATACGTCAGATTCCCATGCAGTCATATTGAATGGACCATAAGATACTAATGGGTTATCAATTGTACCATAGTTTGTAGAAGTAGCAGCAGCATTCATACCAGCTTCGTATTGAACTTCATGTACAAGACCAGTAGTTCCGCCCATTAAACTTCCCATAACGTCCCATTGAGTTTTAGCAGCAGTTAAAGTAACTTGGAATGTATATGTATCTATTACTTCGAATCCTACTTCTGCCCATGCAACAGCAGTTTGAGTTAATTGAACACCGTCTACAGGAATACCATCTTCATCTACAGCAACTCTGTTTTGTGCATCATCCATGTATGCAGGATATTCACCATAATAACTAGCGTCACCTACAGCAACTGTAGCAACAGGAGTACCATCGGCATATTCCCAACCAGCATATGGAGCAATTAAAGTTCCTTCAGAATCCATTTTGAATGCTTCATCTGCAAAGTCTACAAATACCCAACCGTTAGGTCCGTATCCGTCACCCCATGATTCTGTATAAATATTTTGTTCAAGAGCAGTTGCACCAGCAGGATAAGTAATTCCACTATAATCGCTAGTTTCAATATAGTATAATTCCCAAGTAGTACCCTCTACTAAATGAGAGAATGAGTTAGCTCTTGCATATTCAACACTATCAATACCATAAACAAAGAAGTCTAGTTTATCAGTTTTAAAACTATTTTGTTTAAAATAAGCTTCAGCTTCAACAAGTGGTAAATCAGTTTTTTGATATAAGTTTGTTGCGCGATCATTTAATAATTTTGGATCCAATAATTTACTCCAAGAATAGTCAAATGAACTTGCATCAATTAAAGTACCATCTTCAAATGCTAAATCATCACGTAATGTGATTTGCCAAGTGTATCCGTCACCGTTAACATCTAGAGGTGCAGATACAGCCATTTGTGGATAGCGACCAAATGGTAAATCTTCAGCGTGATATCCGCCAGCATACCATTCTTCGAATCCGATTACAGCTGGTAAATCAGCAACACCGTCTGCTACTAAGATAGCACGAGCAGCTGCCCAATCATAATCACCTGTATATAGTGAATCTGTAATCCAACCAAATAAATCAGAAGCAGTAGCTAAAGTTTCAGAAAATGGATTTAAGTTATCAGTTCCACTAGTTGACATTTTATAAGTTGCATTTAAGTCAGCCTCTAAGTTAACAGGGCGAACAGCAACAATAAGTTCAGTTTCTTCAACAACAACGTTCCCAGCTTCATCAGTTAATGTATAAGTAATATCATAACGTCCAGCAACAGCTGTATCAACAGCGCTTGAATCAACAATGATATCTTCAACAGTAAGTTCAGATACATTATCAGAAACAGTAATACCTAATAAGTAATCAGGATTTGTTCCTTGATAAATTTCAATAACACGAATACCAGAGATAACTGGTGCTTCAGTTTCTTGAACTATTGTAATTGTGATTTGTGCAGTACCAACATTTTCAAATGAATCTTGAACAGTGTAAGTAACAATATATACACCAGGAACCATGAAGTCTACAGCACTTGAATCAATAAGCATATCTGCAGTAACATCACCATCTAAATTATCCATAGCGATAACACCAAGAGCGAAATCTGGAGTTTCAGAAACACCCATTGTATAAGATAAGTTAATTTGTCCAGTAATTACTGGAGGAACAGCATCTGCATCATCTGCAAATCTTTTAACTTGTAAGTATGCTGTATAAACTGGAGAAGTATTTGAAGATGAATCTCCAACAACATAAGTAATTTCATATAATCCTGGTTCAGTAAGATTAACAGCTGAAGAATCTACAGTAATATCTGCAGTTAAATCACCATCTACGTTATCTGATGCAGTTACACCAGTTAAGTAGTTAGGAGCTGTTTCTCCCATAACATAAGTCATACCTTGAATTCCTTCAATTGTAGGACTTGATAAATCCACTACTGTAACCGTAATACTTTTAGTAGCTTCATTACCTGAAATATCAGATACACTATAAGATACAGTGTAAGTTCCAGGAACATCAAGATTTACTGCAGAAGAATCTACAGCTAATTTAGAAGTAATGTTTCCGTCTAAATTATCAAAAGCAGTTACACCTTCAGAAAAACTAGGAGTAGCACTTTCGTCGATTACATAAGTAATGTTTCTTGTCCCGCCGATAACGGGGTTTTCGTTATCTACAACTACATCGTCTTTACCACAGGCAGCAATACCAAAGGCAAGAGTCAAAGTTAAGATAAGTAAAATAATTTTTTTAGTCATAAAATCTCTCCTCATATTTTTTTTCTAATTTGCATTAGTTAACTTAAATTATATCTTAAATGCTGACCATTGTCAATTATCTTATAAGCCAATTTACATTTTTATTGCGCATATTTAAATGTAAGCATATGGCAATTTTTTAATAGTGTGATGATAAAGGCAAAAGGTAAGTGCTTTCATTTTATAACTAGTGACTATTCGGCTTTTTAGACGATAACCACAACAAGGCAACATCAATATTTTTTAAAATAAACAACGTTATATAATCACTTTAGAAAATGAAAAGCGTTTTCATTGATATAAATAACATTTTTTCACATCCAAAATATATTGACCACCATGTTCAATAGTAGTGTGATGTTTTAGAGTGAAAACGTCATTACAACTAACTAAGGCCATTTTATTTCAATACTCTATTAAAATGACTTATTTCCACTAAGTGTAAATATGAAAATTATCTTAAAAAATTATCGTTTTTTTTACATAATTATATATATATCTAAATATCAATGCTGTGTCCACCCAATACTTTAGTATATGTAGTAATCTTTGATTAAAATAATTACCTAAACATTTATTAATAATATGTTTTTATATCCTTATATATAACCACTAGTGCAAGTTACTTTTTTTAGAGTAACTTTTAATTCTAAATATTTTAGTAAATATATTTCTATGATACTTTTATATGTGTTTTTATTGGTTTTTCAGATACTTTTCTACAGACTCGACATCTTTATCTCCTCTACCTGAAAGATTAATTATAATAACTTTATCTTTACTCAAAGTACTTGCTAGTTTAATTGCATAGGCAACAGCGTGACTAGACTCTATAGCTGGAATTATTCCTTCTACCCTGCTTAGTTCTAAAAATGCGTCTACTGCTTCTTTATCAGTAATGGATTCGTATGTAGCTCTTTTAATATCTTGAAGATGTGCGTGTTCTGGCCCAACACCAGGATAATCTAATCCAGCAGACATTGTGTAAACCTCACCAATATTTCCGTCTTTATCTAAAACTACTTTAGTATTCATTCCATGTATAACTGCTTCTTTTCCCAAAGTCATTGTTGCTGCATGTTTATCTGTATCAAGCCCTTTACCCGCTGCTTCAACTCCTATAAGTTTTACTTCTTTTTCATTAAGGAAATCAGTAAACAATCCTATTGCATTGCTTCCTCCACCAACACAAGCGACTAAGTAATCAGGTAATCTATTTTCAACTTCTAATATTTGTTTCTTAGTTTCTTCTCCTATTATTTTTTGAAAGAATTTAACCATTGTTGGATATGGATGCGGACCAACAGCACTACCAAGTAAATAGAAAGTATCTTCAATCCTTTCAACCCATTTACCAATAGCGAAATCAACAGCATCCGCAAGAGTCTTTGTCCCTTGTCCCACACCTGTCACTTTTGCACCTAACATTTCCATTCTAAAGACATTTAGTTTTTGACGTTCCATATCAATCTCGCCTTGGAATATTTCACATTCCATTCCAAACATTGCTGCTGCTGTTGCTGTTGCTACTCCATGTTGTCCTGCGCCAGTTTCTGCTATTATTTTTGTTTTACCCATTCTTCTAGCTAAAAGTATTTGTCCCATAGTATTATTTATTTTATGGGCACCAGTATGGTTTAAATCTTCTCTCTTTAAATATATTTTTGCTCCTCCAACTTTTTTAGTTAATGCTTCTGCAAAGTACAAAGGACTTGGTCTACCCACATAATTCTTTAAATAAAATCTATAGTCTTCTATAAACTTGTGATCTTTAATTGCTTTGTTAAATTCTTTTTCTAGTTCATTTAATGCTTCAATTACTACAGGAGGTACAAACTGTCCTCCAAATTTTCCATATTCCATAATGTTTTCTCCTTAGTTTTTTTAGTTTTATATTCATGTATGTTATTCTTTCTTCATTTTCTCATTATGTTACCTCCTTTTGGTATAAAAAAAGTCCCCTACACAAAATAGTGTAGAGGACGTTATAAACGTGGTGCCACCTCATATTTAGTTCTAATAAAAAAGAACTCTTTGTCAGATACTATCATATCCTAGTTCTGTAACGGGAACTCCCGTGATACCCTACTTATTTCAGGTATCCTCTCATAGATCCATTCAGATATTTTTATAATACTAGTTTCCACCAACCACTAGTTCTCTATAAGCATAAATTATATCTTACTACTTCTATTCAAAGATTTATTATCCTAAGTTTACATATATATTATTAGTTTGTCAATGAAAGATGAAAAAATATAATAAATAAAAAAACGGAAAATTCCGTTTTATTATTTATTGAAATGGCGGAGTAGGAGAGATTCGAACTCTCGCGCCGCGCAAACGACCTATACCCTTAGCAGGGGCACCTCTTCAGCCAACTTGAGTACTACTCCATTTATGCCAGTTAGCCCTTATATAATATAATATTTTAGGCTAACTGTCAATAAGCATATTTTAATTATTTTCCTAAGTTTTCTTGAATCATTGTTAATTGTAATCTCTTTCGTTTTAAATCAATATCTTTTACCCATACTTTTACAATATCACCAACACTAACTACGTCTAGTGGATGTTTAATAAAACTTTTACTTAATTGTGAAATATGTACTAGTCCATCATCCTTAACTCCACAGTCAACAAATACTCCAAAGTCAACTACATTTCTAACTGTACCCATTAACTCTGTCCCAACAACTATATCATCTAATTTTAAGATATCACTTCTTAGTAAAGGTGCAGCTACTTCATCACGAGGGTCTCTTAATGGTGCAACAAATGCTTCTAAGATATCTTCAACTGTATGAATTCCTGCTTCAAATTTAGTCGCTAATTCTTCTTTATTTACATCAGCTAATTTAAGTTTAAGTGTTGGTTCACCCAACTCTGAAACTTTAATATTTAACTCTTTTAATAAACTTTTAGCTAATTTATAACTCTCAGGATGTATTCCTGTTTTATCAAGTGGATTTTTACCGTTTAATATACGTAAGAATCCAACTGCTTGTTCGTAAGCTTTAGCTCCCATTCTAGGAACTTTCTTTAATTCTTTTCTTTCGATAAACTCTCCGTTATCTTCACGATGAGCAACAATGTTTTTAGCTACTGTTTTATTAAGTCCAGCAACATATTGTAATAGTTGAACTGATGCTGTATTAACATTAACTCCAACTTGGTTTACTGCAGTTTCAACAACAAAGTCTAATGAATCACTTAGTTTGCTTTGTCCGACGTCATGTTGGTAT
>JAFLJX010000206.1 GCA_022712785.1 Mycoplasmatota bacterium
GTAAATATCAAAAGAATTATGAAACTAATGAAGTAATCATCATTGTTTCCTTACGTTTTTAACGAAATCATTCAAAAAAGAGATGAATCTCATAATGAGTTTCTATCTCTTTTATTATTACCTTAGTTTTTCAGTGCCTTCAATTTATTCCTTATTTTTTTATTGTAATCGTATATCTATCATAATCAATTAAACCATCACTTTTCATGCGGGAAAGCTCTCTACTAAGAGAAGGACGTTGTATGAATAATTGATTTGCTAATTCTTCTTTTGTCATCCTAAGCTTGATTCTATTTGATTTCTGACTTCTTTTTTGTTGTAGAAGAAAATATAAAATCTTGTCTCTGACACTATCTTGACTTAGCATCTTATTCTTATAGCTTAAATCATTAGCGTTATTACTTAAGACTCTTAAAAAATTCCTAAGAAGATCATTATCATTAAAAAGGAATTTCCTGAATATATTATTCGGGATAAGTGCTACTTTTGTTTTCCCTTGAGTTATCAAAGAACCAGGGAAGCAATTTATTTGATCTGAAAACATTAATAGGTCACCAAAATAAGAACCCTCTTCAAGTATATTTAAAGTAAAGTTACTTCCACTTAGAGTATAGGCTTTCACAAGAATACGGCCTTCAAGGATAATTCCTAAGTTATTACTAGTTTCAGATTCTAAAGCTATAGAATGTCCTGAAGGGTAATCACGAACAATAATACTTGATAGGTTAATTCTTGTGTTGTGGAATAATGTACAATTCCGAAGCTTCATAATATCAACTCCTTTGTAACCTTGGTTACACTATTATAGTATCATACTTTGTCAATTCCGAAAATTATTACTATAAATATTGCCTTATACTAGTATCATTACATTCAAAAAACATAATTAAACGATGATAAAAAGAAAAGTTATTAAAAATAAATATATTATTCAAATATTCTCAAAATATTTAAACATCTTAATTAAGCCGTTAAAATGCCCTTATATAATATAAGGATGTTAGCCATAAAAAAAAAATATAAAACTCTTGCATTAGTAAATTCATTTTGGTATTATATTCAAGACTCACGCCTGAGTCGGGCTACGAAGTGGGAGGTTGCTGACACACCGAGACGCGTTGTCTTGATGTATTAGGTTTTCTCACCGAGCAAGTCTATATAGCAATATAGGCAAAAGGAGGAATAGAAATGGCGAATCAAAAAATCAGAATCAGACTTAAATCTTATGATCACAGATTATTAGATCAGTCTGCAACTAAAATTGTAGAGACTGCTAAGAAAACAGGAGCTAAAATTTCAGGACCAATACCGTTACCAACGGAACGTGAAATTTTCACAATTTTAAGAAGTGTTCATGTAAACAAAACTTCTCGTGAACAATTCGAAAGACGTACTCATAAACGTCTAATCGATATTACGGACCCAACTCCGGCTACTATCGATAGCTTAATGCACTTAGACTTACCATCTGGTGTAGACATTATTTTAAAATAAATAGGAGGTGTACTCATGGCCAAAGGTATCTTAGGAACAAAAATTGGAATGACACAAATCTTTAACGATCTAGGGCAATTGATCCCCGTAACTATCGTAAGTTGTGAACCAAATGTTGTTCTTCAAAAGAAAACAATTGAAAATGATGGATATGAAAGTGTCCAACTAGGCTACAAAGACAAACGAGTTAAATTAGCGAATAAACCATCACTTGGACATTTCGCAAAATCTAATTCAACGCCTAAGCGCTACTTAAGAGAGATTGCTGGTAATGAACTTAGTAATTTCGAAGTAGGTCAAGAGATTAGGGTAAACATATTCGAAGAAGGAGAAATAGTTGATGTAACTGGAACATCTAAAGGTAAAGGGTTCCAAGGAGCAATCAAACGTCATAATCAGCACACTGGGCCAATGGCTCATGGTTCTAGATATCATAGACGTCCTGGTTCAATGGGGTCGATTGATCCTAACCACGTAAGAAAAGGTAAATTATTACCTGGACATATGGGTGTTGATCAGGTAACTATTCAAAACTTAGAAATTATTGCAGTTGACTTAGATAGAAACATTCTTTTGGTAAAAGGATCAGTTCCTGGACCTAAAAAAGGATTAGTAATGGTAAGACGTGGTGTTAAAACTAAGAATATTAAACCATTAAACCCAGCAGACTACACAGTAGTTGTTGAGGAACCACAAGTAGAAGAAGCTACAGTAGTAACTGAAGCTGCTGAAGCTCAAGAATAAGAATTATCGAAAGGAGGATTTAAAATGCCAAAAGTTGCATTGTTGAATCAAACGGGTAAAAACGTTGGAGATATCGAATTAAGTGATTCAGTATTCAATGTTGAACCGAACGAACAAGTTTTATACGAAGTAGTAAAAGCTCAAAGAGCTGCTATGCGTCAAGGAACTCATAAAACTAAAGGTCGTAGTGAAGTTCGTGGTGGTGGACGTAAGCCTTGGAAACAAAAAGGTACCGGACGTGCTAGAGCAGGATCTACAAGATCACCAATATGGGTTGGTGGGGGAACAGTATTTGGACCTACACCTAGAGATTACTCAGTAAAAGTAAATAGAAAAGTTCGTCGTTTAGCTTTAAAAACAGTATTAACTTTAAAAGTTAGAGATGAAGCATTCAAAGTATTAGATGCTTTAAGTTTAGAAAGCATCCAAACAAAAGGAATGGTTGAAGTTCTTAATAACTTAAACTTAAGTGGAAAAATCATGATTATCTTACCTGAGGGTAATGAAAATGTGGCTAAATCTGCAAGAAACATTCCAGGCGTTGTTGTAACAACAGTAAGTCATGCATCAGTTTATGAAATCATGAACTACAAAAATGTACTTACAACAGTAGACGCTGTTAAATTATATGAGGAGGTACTAGGATAATGTTATCAAGTGAAATTATCAAACGCCCAATCATTACAGAAAAATCAATGTTATTAGTTGAAACGCAAAATCAATATACATTTAGTGTTGATAAAAGAGCTAACAAAGTTCAAATCGCTAGAGCTATTGAAGAATTATTTAATGTAAAAGTAATAAGAGTGAACAAACTAACTGCCAACCGCAAGAAAAAAAGAGTTGGACAACACTCAGGATTCAAACCTATCGTTACTAAAGCTATGGTTAAACTAGCTGATGGCGATAAAATTGAAATCTTTGCAGCGTAGTAAAATAAGGAGGTAACCGTTATGGCTTTAAAGAAATATAAAGCGATGACTAATGGTTTAAGACACATGACAAGTCTTGATTATGCGGAGCTTACAACAGATACTCCAGAAAAATCATTACTAGTTAAATTGAACAAACGTTCAGGTCGTAATAACCAAGGTAAAATCACAGTTCGCCATCAAGGTGGTGGAGCTAAGAGAAAATACCGAATCATCGATTTTAAAAGAAATAAAGATGTAGTTCCTGGTAAAGTAGCAACAATTGAGTATGATCCTAACCGTTCCGCTAATATAGCTTTAATTCATTATTTAGATGGTGAAAAAAGATATATTATCGCACCTAAAGGATTAACAGTTGGAATGATGATTGAATCAGGAATTAAAGCAGATATCAAAATTGGGAATGCAAAACCAATTATGGCAATTCCAGTAGGTACTACAATTCACAATGTTGAATTATACCCTGGTAAAGGTGGACAATTAGTTCGT
>JAFLJX010000207.1 GCA_022712785.1 Mycoplasmatota bacterium
GGCGACAGACATGAACAGCCATAACAAAATTGATTTGATAATTGTGAGTGGTATCACGATTCATCAGAATAGTATTTTGAACTATAGACTTACAGAAATTGTGCAAAGTAAGGCGTGCAAATATTTCTTGAATAATACTATCTTTTTTCTTTGCATGAAAATTAACAAGGCCAACACTGTATTTAAGTTCTCTAAATGAGGTCTCAATACCCCATCGAAGTTTATATAAATGTTTCAAATCATCAGAGGAAAACTCGTTGGATAGATTAGTAACCAAACACTCATAGCGTCCGTCATTAAGGCGAATACGTACAACTCTAAAAATAAGAGAATAAACAGGAATTTCTGTGTTTGAAAAGTCAAAACGAGCTATCGAAGGAGAGAACCTAAAAGTAGATAAAGATTTATATGCCTTTCTTTGATAGTTACTTATATTTACCTTAATAACCCTCTCAAACTCTTTATCAGGAAAGTTAAACCCTGATAAAATCCCATTACTATGAATATCTTTCACTCTCATAACATAGTTTGACTTAATGTTTTCAATGTGAGCGAAAACATTATAGCTTTCATAACCTCTATCAAGTATAATAATGGATTTATCAGAAACATTGGGTAACATGTCAATCAAGGCACCTCGTTCATTTTGAGTATTAGCAGGTTGGATAATAGCATCTGTATAAATATAATTATTTAAATCATACATGGCAGAAAGAACAAGGGCATTATGACCCTTACCGTTACTTCTTTCAATATGAGATTCAGAATCTTTAGTGTTGTGAAATATATTAATCCAAGTACCATCAACAGCTAGTAAATTATATCCTTGATACTTTTTAGGCTTTCGTAGAGAGTTAGAAAACTCGCTAAAAACCTGAGAGAAAGCCTCAGGTAAAATCTTATCTCTAGATTGGACTAAAGCAGATTTAGTGGGTGTAAATTCACTAAAATTAAACAAGTCTAACATTTCACGATCTAGTGAAGTTCCACCCATAGATAAAATAGAGTTAAATGTAGTAATAAAATCAAGTTTTCTCTTTCGAGTAAAATCGCACTTCGGATTCCTGATGAAATCCGAAGTCATCGCGACATCAACGATATCATCGTTGAGTCGCGACTTTAACAGTTTTGAATATTGCATAATGTAGCCTCCTTTAAGTTTTTATACTTCAAGGGCTACGCCGCAAATTTTAGCAACTTTGTCAAGTCTTTTCATGAAAAAAACACAAATAAATCAAAAAAACTACAAAATAAAAAGACCCCCTCACAATGATATGTGAGAAGATCAATCTTCATTTTCTTAACTTAATGACATTGTCAGTAATTGATGGCCTTTTTTATGTCTTCATTTAGGGGTATTTTCAAATTCACTTGGAGTTTTACAATTTAGTGATGCATGTAGATGTCTGTAATTAAAAAAATGGCCAATAGAAAATATAGTTTGAAACTAAAGTGACTAAAACAACATATTTTACTATAAATATGATGAATTATAAGAGTTTTCTATAGAAAAATATATGGGTATAAAGATGATAATAGCGGGGCTATGAGATTCAAGAATCTGCTTTCAAACTCGGATGAGTTTCAGGAACCCTCAAACTCCATCACGAGTACCCGCTTCCAAATGAAAGCAAAGTTCAGAGATTATACTTATACCAATTCATCACCATATCCAATGGTATACAGGTTATAATAAGTTGCAACTAAATGCGATACAACGAGTGAATTGGTAGGATGTTAGTAGACACGAAGTGTTACATGTGTTTATTAACATCTTTTTGTATACTTAAAGAAAGGAGTGATATTTATGAGTAGAAAGAAATACAGATATTGGAGTAAAGAAGAAAAGCATCGTATCATTAAAAGATTATTTGATGAAGAGTTAGGTGTAAGAGAATTGTGTAGGGTAGAAAGAATAAGTCCAGCACTTATCTACAAATGGAAAGCATCGTATTTAGAACATGGGATTGAAGGTTTAGAAAACAGTGTGAAACCAAGAAATCCATTAGTAAAGCTTCAAAACAAGAAGAACTTAACTGAGTTAGAACAACTACAATATGAGAATATGAAGTTAAAGATTGAGAACTCACGATTAAAAAAGGGGTACACAAACGAGGAGGTGATCGCAATAAGACAAAAGAAATCATCCAGAAAGAATATCAAATAGTTGAAGAACTATCTATCAGATTCACGATAAAGTCATTGTGTGTATACATGGAAGTTTCTAGAAGTGGATATTACAAATGGCGTAAAAGAAAAGGCATCTTAAATAGATACCAGGTTGATCAAGAAACAGCTAAAGGACTAATCCTAGAGATTAATAAGAAACATAAAACACATGGATACCGAAACAT
>JAFLJX010000208.1 GCA_022712785.1 Mycoplasmatota bacterium
CTAGAATAACTATTACCCAACTACCCTAATTAACTATTATATTAAGATCATTGTCTATAAGATCTAAGATACTCAAAATAAATGTTACGATAATCACTATTATTAAATTAGAACTACCCTTCAAAATATCTCTATATCAATAAAAGGAGTTTTTATCTCCAAAACAAATGGGTTTGAATATTCACTAGGATTGCATTTTTACTTATCATATATTATTTTTCTTTTGAGAAAACTACTATTATATCTGATGAAAATCTCCATTTATAATCAGTTACTATTTGAGTCTCAACAAATTTCCATCCATTCTCTGCTTTTTGATTTAATAAAGCAGAAAGTTTGGATTCAATATCCTTGTTTTTTAGTTTAACAACTTTAAATTCTAACATGTTTTACCCCCCTTTTTGTAATACTAATATTTATATAATAATACTGTTATTCTTTATCAGCTTTTTTTGCTCGTTTTTTAAATGGTTTACCAAATATTGCAGCAACACCTTTTGGAAATACAGATAATCCACCAGCTACAATTATAGGCATCATTTTAATTGATTCTTTATATGCCATTCTTCTTATTTGCTTTTTGTTAAGTAGTTTATTATCTCTAAATAAATATGTTCTAGTAACTACTCCTACTCTACAAGTAAGCATACCGTTTGCTATACCACTTAAAATTGAAGAACTTATGGTTTTTAAGAATGGTAAATCTGTCATAGTTTCACTAATTTTATTAGGTAAAAGTTCACTAACTTCAAGATCATCAAGTCCTTCAGCTATAATACTTGTAACCAGTACATTTAAGCTTAACTTAGCTAAATTTGGATAAGTAGGTCTAAATCCAGATAATTGTACTATTTCTTTAATCATTTTTAAGTTAATCGCAATAACACTCAACATATCTAAGTTACCATTTTGTGATAATGCAGTACTAACTAATACAGTTTCACTATTTTTAATAATTAACTTATTCATTTCTTCTTTAATAGTTGTATTAAAAATAGTTGAAAGAGATTCTTTTAATTTTTCTTTATCCTTATAACTATCAGTTATTAAAGTTTTATCTTCATCAGTTAAATGTTCGTTTGTAAGTAATACTTTAGCCGCATCTTTATACAGGCGATATTTCTTCGAATCATCAAGTAAAGCATCAATACTAAAAGTTGGCGCAAACAATATTACTCTTAGTGGATTGAGAATTAAAAAATACATTAGAATAGTAGCTAACGCATAAAAACCATATTCTAGATATTCATGAATCTCTCTTAATTTTAATCCTACATTCATAACATTACTTATAAATATGATGAATATTAATATTACTACTCCTATTCCAATTAAATACCAAAATCGTTTCCTAACCATAAAATCACCTCGTATGTTATTTTATCATATTAAACTGTCTAATAAAACAAAAAAAGCCAAAAGAAAACACCAATCAGCGATTGGTGTTTATACTGCAAAAAAATTTACTTATTAAGATTTACATTCATTTCCTTCTAAATATTTTTCATACCATTCCATTACTAATTCCTTATTGAATGGGTCACTTTGTGTTTCAACTAATCCTTTTAGAATTAAAAGTTCTTTTTCAATTATTATTTTTAGATCTGAAGAATACCCCATTTTCTCTTGATGCTTAGTATATTCATTTCTGTCTAGGATAGTAAAACTAAAATCATCTAACACTTTAATATCTAAATCATAATCAATATATTTTAAAGCTTCCTCATCAATTAGATATGGAGAAGCAATATTACAATAAAAATGAATTTCATCTTTTTTGATAATACCAATAATATTAAACCATCTTTTTTTATAAAACCAAGACACTGAAGGCTCTCTAGTATGCCAAAAACGTCCGTTTGCTTCTATAACTTTGGTTCTTTTATTTGCGACAATTATATACTCTTCATCCGCATATAATACTGTGGCTTTTTCCCAAATTCTATGTAAAGTTTCATCGTGTTTATAACTTTGGATTTGAATATCTTCGTTTACCTTAGGAATCATTTTATCAATCCTCTCAAAACAATTATATCAAACTTTTTAATTAATAACCTTACTTAATTAAAAAATCTTTACCTTTTAAGCTTTCTGGCTCATGTTTAAATAAGTCATTATATCCTTGTTGTCTTAATACTTCATAAGCGAGTATCGCGACTGTATTACTTAAATTTAGACTTCTAACTTTTTGAGTCATTGGTAATCTTAGACAGTTATCTAAATTAGAACTTAAAATCTCTTTTGGTATTCCACTTGATTCACTACCAAAAACAAGATATACATCTTTTTCTTCTTTATTAAAATTCATTTTATCTGGAGGTACTTGTCCATATCTAGTTAAGAAAAAATATTCTCCATCATTTTCATTAACAAAGTGTTCCCAATCTTTATATACTTTATAATTCACATGTTCTAAGTAATTAGCTGCACTTCTCCTAACTGACTTGATATCTAAACTAAACCCAAGAGGTTCAATTAGATGCAGCGTCATGTCCGTCGCTGCACATGTTCTCATTATGTTTCCTGTATTTTGAGGTATTTCAGGATGATACAATACTACATGATTCATATAATCACTTACTTTCTAATATATTTATAACTTTTAATGCCGTTTTATTATACCATAAAACATTGCTA
>JAFLJX010000209.1 GCA_022712785.1 Mycoplasmatota bacterium
TACCAAAATATGAAATATATCAAAACAAGATTTGCACAACCGATACTGGCGATGAATCTAGAGATAACTTAGAAGCTAGAATCAACAATGTTGGTCATAAAATAGACTACGGTGTAGGTGACTATATTGATTTTGAAAGGAAAGAATAATTATGAAAAAAATGATTGATAAAGAGTATATAAACAGAATAATAAAAGCAGGGGAACATCCTACTCATGATGAGATACAATCAATACTTGGTAAAGCAGACAAAAGAATAAAGCTAAATCATTTAGAAATATCAATGTTGATGAGTGCTTACGATGATAATCAAGTTGAAGAAATATATGAAATTGCTGGTAAAATTAAAAGAGAAATATATGGGGAAAGAGTAGTAATGTTTGCTCCTTTATACATATCTAACTATTGTATTAATAACTGTAAGTATTGTGGATTTAGAAGAGATAATAAATTTACTAGAAAGAAATTAACTCAAGAAGAGATTAAAGAACAAGCAATACAACTAGAAAGACTTGGACATAAACGTTTGGCTCTTGAAGTTGGTGAGTCACCAATTGAGACTCCAATTGAATATGTGCTAGAATCGATAAAAACTATTTATGATAATAGTTCGATAAGAAGAATAAATGTAAATGTTGCAGCGGCTTCAGTTGAGGAGTTAAAACAACTTCATGAAATTGGGATTGGAACCTATATTCTCTTTCAAGAAACATATGATGAAGATGCATTTGAAGAAATGCATCCAGCAAGTATAAAAGGTAATTATGATTACCACCTACATTCATTTGACAGAGCCTTCGAGGCGGGTATTGAAGATGTTGGTGGAGGGGTATTATTCGGCTTAGCTGACTATAAATTTGAAGTATTATCACTAATTATTCATAATGAGTATTTAGAAGATAAATATGGATGTGGATTCCATACAATTAGTGTTCCAAGGCTCAAAAAAGCAGAAGGAATGAGTTTAGATGACTATCCAAATATTGTATCTGATGATGAATTTAAAAGAATAGTTACAGTTATTAGACTTGCTGTTCCCTACATAGGAATAATCCTATCAACTAGAGAAACAAAAGATATAAGGGAAGAATTAATTGATCATGGTGTTTCACAGGTAAGTGCTGGAAGTAAAACTGATGTTGGTGGGTACCACGATGAAATTGAAGAAGAACAAGCACCAGATCAATTTGAATTATCTGATGAAAGAAGTGTGATGGAAGTAACTAAGGGTCTAATTAACTCTGGGTATATTCCCTCATATTGCACAGCTTGTTATCGTAAAGGTAGAACTGGTGATCGATTTATGCAATTAGCTAAAAGTGGAGACATAGGTTTAATTTGTGAACCTAATGCTTTAATGACTTTAACTGAATACATTATGGATTACGGTGATAAAGAGTTAATGGGTTTAGGTCTTCAATTTGTGTGGGAACACGCTGAAACAATTAAAAATCAAACTGTAAAAGATAAATTAAAGGATAATATAAATAAAATAATTAATGGAGAACGAGATTTATTTTTCTAAAAAGGGGGGGGAATAATGAGAATTGAAAAAGACTTTATCGGTGAGATAAAACTTAATGATAATGTATACTATGGTATTTCAACTTATAGATCAATTGATAACTTTGATGTTAGCAATGAATATGTAGACTTAAGAATAGTTTATGAGCTTGTTAATATTAAGAAACAAGCAGCTTATACTAATGTTAAATTGAATTCCTTAGATAAAACAATAGGAGATGCAATAGTCAAAGCTTGCGATATGATTCTAAATCAAGAGTTTGATAGTTCCTTTGTTGTAAATAAGTATCAAGGCGGAGCTGGAACTTCTACAAACATGAATGTTAATGAAGTTATAGCGAATGTAAGTTTAGAGTTACTAGGTAAAGAATTAGGTGAATACGATTATATTCATCCTATTAATCATATAAATCTTCATCAATCTACCAATGACACTTTCCCTACAGCTATAAAGATTTCTTGTATAAAAGAAATTAGAAATTTGGCCAATTCATATTCAGAACTACAAAAATCCTTTCAGGAAAAGGAAAGTAAATATGGTAGCGTATTAAAATTAGCTCGTACGGAATTTATGGATGCATTGCCAATACTTGCTGGACAAATGTTTGGGGCATATGGTGAAACCGTATCACGTGATAGATGGAGAATCTATAAAATAGAGGAAAGACTTAGAACCATAAACATTGGAGGAACCGCTATAGGAACCGGATTGAACGCACCTTTAAAATACACTTTTATGATGACTTCTTTACTTCAAGAGAGCACTAAAATAGGATTGTCTAGAGCTGAAAGTTTAATTGATAACACTCAAAATCTAGATAGTTTTAATGAAGTTTCTAGTTTATTAAAAGTAGCTGCTTCTACACTAATCAAGATAAGTAATGATCTTAGATTTCTAGCATCAGGACCAAATGGTGGAATAGGTGAGATAATACTTAATGATAATCAAGTTGGTTCATCAATCATGCCTGGTAAAGTAAATCCTGTTATACTTGAAATGGTAATTCAAAATTCTAATAAAGTAATTGCTAACGATTTATTGATTACTAATTTAGTGGCAGGTGGGAGTTTAGAACTAAACCCATTTGTTCCAATGATAGGTGAAACTTTACTAGAGTCATTAACCTTATTAAGAAAGACAGTAGATAAGTTTAATAATAAATGTGTAAAAACTTTAAAGGTTGATAAAGAAAGATGTCTTATTAATCTTGAAAAATCATTATCATTAATTACACCTCTAATATCCATTATTGGTTATGATAAAGCTAGTGAAATTGTTAAAAAAGCTCAAAGTAAAAATATAAGTATTAAAGATGTTATAATTGATGAAAAACTATTCACTGAAAACGAAATAAATTCTTTATTAGAGCCGTATAACATTACTAAACCTGGTTTAATAAAAGGAGGTAACTAATATGAGTATGAATAAAACACCAAGATCTAATAGAACACATATTGGAATATTTGGTAAAAGAAATGTTGGAAAGTCTAGTTTTATTAATGCATTAACTAATCAAAATATTAGTTTAGTATCTGATTTTAAAGGTACTACTACTGATCCTGTTTTTAAATCTATGGAATTATTACCTCTTGGACCTGTGGTACTTATTGATACTGCTGGAATTGATGATTTAGGTTCTGAACTTGCTGAAATGAGAGTTCAAAGAACATATGATGTTATCAATAAAACAGATATTGGAATTATTCTTTTTGATATTAATGACATTAATGAATTCAAATATGAGTATGAATTAATAAAGGAGTTCAAAAAAAGAAGAAAACCATATTTACTTGTAGCTAATAAAATTGATCTTCATAATGATGAAGATTACTTCAAGACATACAAAACTGATAAAGTGTACAAGGTAAGTTCTGTTTCAAAGAAAGGTATTGAAGAAGTTAAAGATGTCATTGGTAATGCTTTACAAGTAGAAGAAGAAAAATTTAGAGTTGTTGGTGATTTAATTAAACCACTCGATATTGTAATCTTAGTTACGCCTATTGATAAGGCTGCTCCAAAAGGTAGATTAATACTACCACAACAACAAACTATTAGAGATGTTCTTGAAAGTGATGCTATTAGCATCGTTTGTAAGGAACATGAATTGAGAGATGTCCTAAGTAAGCTGAACACTAAACCTAAGCTGGTTATTACGGACTCACAAGTATTTTTAAAAGTTGCCGCGGATACTCCAAAAGATATCATGTTAACATCTTTTTCTATCTTATTCGCCAGAAACAAAGGAGATTTAGAAGAATTAGTTAGAGGTGCAAAAGCAATAGATAGTCTTAAAAATGGAGATACTATTTTAGTTAGCGAGGGGTGTACTCACCATCGTCAAAGTGACGACATTGGTACAGTAAAAATACCAAGATGGTTAAGACAACACACGGGGAAAGACTTTAACTTTAAATATAGTTCTGGTTATACATTTCCCAAAGACATGAGCGAAGTAAAGTTAGTAATTCATTGTGGGGCATGTATGTTAACTAAAACTGAAATGATGCATAGAATTAGTGAAGTTGTGAAGATGGATATTCCAATTGTTAACTACGGAGTTTTAATATCCTATGTTCAAGGAATATTTGAAAGAGCATTAGAGCCGTTTCCACTAATTAAGATGATATATGAAGAAGATTAGAAACCTTATTAATTTAAGGTTTTTGTTTTTAGAATATATTTATAGTCTTTTTACATTTTAGGTGTTATAATATTTTCTTGAAAACAGGGTGATACACATGAAGAAGAAAATTGATCTTACTACAGGTAATATTTTAAAGAAATTATTGATTGTTGCAATACCAACTTTATTAACTAGTATTGTACAGATGTCTTATAACTTAACTGATATGTTTTGGGTTGGTAAAGTTGAAAATATGGGACTTAATGCAAATGAAGCTATAGCAGCAGTTGGAACTGCTGGGTTTTACCCTTGGTTTGGATTTGGACTAATAATGTTAGTTAAGATTGGGACAAGTGTTAAAGTAAGTCAGGCAGCAGGAAGAAACGATATGGAAGAAGTACAAAAAATAGGTAATAACGGAATATTATTTATGTTGGGTCTAGCATTGCTTTATTCTCTTGTTGGATTCTTTGGTGCTGACATCTATGTAGCAATGTTTAAAAGTGATTCAGTAAATGTTGTAAGTTATGCAACTGATTATTTAAAAATTGTTTCTTTGTTTGGTACATCATTCTTTTTAGTTAATTTATTTAATGGTGTATATGACGGACTGGGTAAAACAATTAATACTTTTTTAATTACTGCTTCTGGATTAGTATTAAATATTGTTTTAGATCCTTTATTTATATTAGATAAAATAGAAGTTTTTGGAACTACAATAAATGGATTTGGGATGGGAGTTAAAGGCGCAGCTATTGCAACTGTGATTTCACAATCATTTATCCTATTAATATATTTAGTAGTATATTCTACTAAGTTTAGGCCTTTTAGAATTAAGGTTATAAAGTACTTTGATTGGAACAAAATTAAAGAAATTGGAAAAATTGGACTACCTGTTGGAATTCAAAGCATTGTCTTCACAACAATCGCTTTTATTATTGGGATAATGGTTACCTCGTATGGTGAGGAATATATGGCGATACAAAGACTTGGATCACAAATCGAAGCACTAGCTTGGATGGTAGCATCAGGATTCCAAGTTGCTTTATCTAGTTTTGTTGGACAAAATTATGGTGCAGGTAAAATGGATAGAGTTAAAGAAGGCTATTTTACAGCTCTTAAATTATTGGTTCCTTATGGTATTGTAATTAATATAGTTATGTTTGTTTTCGCTGGACAAATGATTGGTTTGTTTATAAGTGACCCAAACACAATAGCTATTGGGAAAAGATATTTAGAGATATTGAGTATTTCTCAGTTGTTTATGATTATTGAGCTTGGAACTGCTGGAGCATTCAATGGGTTAAGCAAAACATACATACCATCAGGTGTTGGATTTATTGGAAATATTATAAGAATACCATTAGGTATGATACTTGCTATTTCATTTGGAGTTTATGGAATCTGGTGGGCAGTTGCAATATCAAGCATAATAAAAGGAATAGTACTTACTGTATGGTTCTTACTGTATTTAAGAAAGTTAAAGTTATTGAAAGCATCTTCTTAGTTGAAAAAAAGAAGTCGATGTAATATAATATAGTCCGGAGTGATATATATGATAGATAGATTAAGTAGAATTAAAGATAGATATGATGAAATTAGTAATCTCTTAATGGATCCTGAAGTATCAAGAAACATAAGTAGATTAACTGAATTATCGATAGAACTTAAAGGTCTCGAACCTGTTGTTTTACTTTTTGCTGAGTACAGTAGCACTTTAGAGAGTATTAATGAGTTAAAAGAAATGTCTCATGATTCTGATCCTGACATAGTCGAAATGGCTAAAATGGAACTAGAAGAGTTAAAACCTCTAATTCCTCAAATAGAAGATAGACTACATATTCTTTTAATACCTAAAGATCCTAATGATGAAAAGAATGTTATTGTTGAAATTAGAGGAGCAGCTGGAGGTAGTGAAGCAAATATTTTTGCTGGAGATTTATTTAGAATGTATACTAAGTATGCTGAAACTAAAAAATGGAATATTGAAATAAGTAACTTAGAAGATAGTGGAGCAGGAGGATTTAGTAAGGTAGAGTTTAGTGTATCTGGTGAATCTGTTTATGCTCAATTAAAATATGAATCTGGATCTCATAGAGTCCAAAGAGTACCTTCAACCGAGTCACAAGGTAGGGTGCATACAAGTACAGCAACTGTGTTAGTTCTTCCTGAAGTAGAAGATGTAGAAGTTGAATTGAATATGGGTGATGTTAGAATAGACACTTATAGATCTAGTGGAGCTGGTGGACAATCAGTAAATACAACAGATAGTGCAGTTAGAGTATTACATGTTCCTAGTGGATTAGTTGTTACTTGTCAAGATGGTAAAAGTCAACATAGTAATAAAGCAACAGCATTAAGAATATTAAAAACAAGATTGTATGATAAAATTGTTACTGAACGAGAAGAAGAAGAAGGTATCGAACGAAGAAGTAAAATTGGTACTGGAGATAGAAGCGATAAAATAAGAACATATAATTACCCTCAAAATAGAGTAACTGATCATAGAATAGGATACAGTATCTTACAACTTGATCGTGTTATGGAAGGTAAACTAGATCCAATTATTGAAGCTTTAATTGGAGAAGAAACAAAACGTAAATTAGAAGGTAAATCTTAAAACATAAGAAGAGCAAATGCTCTTCTTTCAATGTCTTAGCAAGGTGGTGCGATATGCCAACATTTAGAGAAGTATTAAAAATCAATGAACAATATGCAATTGACAATCTGAAAGAAGATTCTGGAGTAAAAATATTAATGTTGCATTTTTCAAAAATGAACAGTTCAAATTTACTTTTATCCATGGATGAAGAAATTCCAGAAGATGTATATAAAGAGTTTTTATATGGTGTAGATAGGTATGTAGCAAAAAATATTCCTGTTCAACATATCATTGGATATGAAGAGTTTTACGGACACAAATTTATAGTGAATGGGAATGTGCTTATACCAAGATTTGAAACTGAAGAATTAGTCGCAAATGTTTTGATGTACTATGATGAAGTATTCGATTCTAAGGAAGTTAATGTTGTTGATGTAGGAACAGGTTCTGGATGTTTAGCGGTTACTTTAGACATTGAAGAGAAAAATATGACGTTAACTGCAACAGATATTTCTAATGAAGCATTAGATGTTGCCAAGCTAAATAATGAAAAATTAAAAGGTAATGTCAGCTTTATTCTTGGAGATATGTTAGAACCTCTTGAAGGAATGAAGTTTGATATTTTAGTATCAAATCCACCATACATACCTAATCATGAATATGTTGAAAATTTGGTAATTGATAATGAACCAAGTGTTGCATTGTTTGGTGGAGAAGATGGACTTGATTATTACAAAAAAATTATAAAAAATGCTGAGAGCATTCTTAATGAAAAATATATAATCGCTTTTGAACATGCATTTAATAAAGCAAAACAGTTAAAAAAGATTATTAAAAAGCATATTCATAATGTTGAAATTATCCAGATTAAAGATATGCAAGGCAAAGATAGAATGACTTTTGTAATTAAAAAATAAAGTAAAATAAATTATATATATGTATATATATAAGGAAACACATTGCTTGACATAGTTCAAATTGGTGTGTATATAATATATAGAAAAGAGGAGGCGGAACAATGAAAACCAAATTAGTAATCGTTGAGTCACCAAGTAAATCAAAAACTATTGAGCAATATTTAGGTGAAGAATACATTGTATTATCATCAAAAGGTCATATTAGAGATTTAGCTATTAGTGGTGTTGGTGGGCTCGGACTTGATATTGAAAATGACTTTGCCCCTAAGTATGAAATTATTAAGGAAAAGAAAAAAGTTGTTAAAGAATTAAAGGATGCTTTAGACGGTGTTCTTGAAATATATTTGGCTACTGACCCTGATAGGGAAGGTGAAGCTATTAGTTGGCATCTAAAAGAAGTTCTAAAAATTAATGATAGACCATATAAAAGAGTAATCTTTAATGAAATAACTAAAGAAGCTGTTATTAAAGCATTCGATGATCCTAGAGATATAGATTTGGATTTAGTTTCAAGTCAAGAGACTAGAAGAATTTTAGATCGTATTATTGGATTTAAATTATCAAAGTTACTTCAGAATAAAATAAAATCAAAATCTGCAGGACGAGTTCAAAGTGCTACTTTGAAAATAATTGTAGATAAAGAAAAAGAAATAGAAGCATTTGTGGAAGATGAATTCTGGAAAGTTAAAGCTGAATTCCCCGGATTTACCGCAGAATTAGCAAAATTTAATAATAAGATCATAGTTTTAAAAAACGAACAAGAAACTGATGAATTATTAGGGACTCTTAATAAAGGGTTTCTTGTTTCGAGTGTAGAAACTAAAAATAGAAATAAGGAAGCGAAATTACCATTTACTACTTCATCACTTCAACAAGAGGCATCAATGAAATTGAATTTTAGTTCTCGCAAAACCATGTTAATTGCGCAAAAATTATATGAAGGAATTGACTTGGGAACAGAAACAGAGGGTCTAATTACCTATATGCGTACAGATTCTACTAGAATTAGTAATACGTTTGTTGAACCTGCAATTAAGTACTTAGATAACTTATATGGTATTGCTTATGTTGGTAAACCTAAAGTTGTTAAGAAGAAAGCTAATGTTCAAGATGCACATGAGGCTGTTAGACCAACAAATGTGGCTAACACTCCTTCAAAAGTTAAAAAGTATTTAAGTAAAGATGAATATAATCTATATACTTTTATATTTGAAAGAACAATGGCTTCTATTATGAAACCAGCTATAATTGCTACTAAAACTATTGAATTGACGAATAACAAATCTTTATTCAAAGCAAGTGCTCAAGATTTAATATTTGATGGATATTTAAAAATTTATAGTAAATATGAAAAAATAGATTTAAGTGAACTTCCAGATTTAGCTGAAAAATCAACTATTGAAGCTGCTGAGGTTCAAAAGACTCAACATTTCACTAAACCTCCTGCGAGATTTAGTGAAGCCAGACTAATTAAGGAAATGGAAGATCTAGGAATTGGTAGACCATCTACTTATTCTCAGACTATTACAACTTTAAAAACTAGAAAATATGTGAGTGTAGTAGAAAAGAAATTTACTCCAACAGAACAAGGAACTCTAACTACTGAGAAACTTGATGAATTCTTTGGACAAATAATCAGTGTTGATTATACAGCTAGAATGGAAAAAGTACTCGATGAAATTTCACTTGGAAAAGAAAATCAATTTGAAATAATATCAAAATTCTATAAATCATTTATACCAATGGTAGACAATGCAAATAAAAATATGGAAAAAGTACAAGCAAAATTTACTGGAGAGGACTGCCCAAAATGTGGATCTCCTATGGTATTTAGGACTTCAAGATACGGAACATTTGAAGCTTGTAGTAATTTTCCAACATGTAAATATATTAAAACACAAGAATTTGAGAAGCCAGTGGTAGTATCTACAGGTGTTAAATGTACTAAGTGTGGAAAAGGTGAAATTGTAGAAAGACTTGCAAAAAGTGGAAGAAACAAAGGTAAAACATTTTATGCATGTAATAATTTCCCAAGTTGTAAGAATATGTTGTTTGGTAAACCAACGGGTGGACAATGCCCTAAATGCGGAAGTTTATTGATAGATGATAACAAAGGCGGAGTAATTTGCCAGGAAACAAAAAAATGTGGATACAAAGAAGGCGACAAACTATAAAAAAATGTCGTAATAAAATACTATCTATTATATATGTGCAAATGCTCATAGACAGTAATACATAAATTGCTTTTACGGCCATAGTAACACCGCCATCCCGATAGTTGGACTATCATTTAAAGGCTTAGTTTTTCAAGATTTTTGTTGCAAAAATAATTAAAATATGATATATTTAACTTGCGACATAACGTCGCAACTTATCCCTTACATAGCATGGCGAATAATTTATTATTCGTACATCCCCTTCCTTAATCCGCCGAGAGGCGGATTTTCCCTTTTTATAGGGCTTTTTTAACATATTTATGTTATATTGTTAATTATTGTGTTATAATATTTTGTGATTTTACAGGAAAGAAGTAGTGGTAATATGGGCTTTTTTAACAATCTTTTTCGATCAAAAGAAGAAAGACAAAATGCACAAAAGTATAAATTAGGAATGAGTAAGACACGTTCCGACGTTTTTAGTAATCTAAAAACTTTATTGGATTCTTCTTCTTTAATCAAGGATGATTTATTTGATGAGCTTGAGGAAATCTTTATTACTGCTGATATTGGTGTTGATACTGTATTGAAATTTGTTGAACATTTAAGGGAAAAAGTTAGAGTAGATAAAATAACTTCTACTGGAGATTTAAAAGAATTAATAGTTGAAGAAATGTTTAAACTATATGTCAAAGAAGATATTGTCTCTTCAAACTTGGACATTGTAAACAATAGAATAAATGTTGTTCTTTTTGTTGGAGTAAATGGAGCGGGGAAAACAACTACTATTAGTAAAGTGGCAAACGAGTACATAAATAAGAAAAAGAAGGTTTTGATGGTCGCAGGAGACACATTTAGAGCCGGTGCTATTGAACAATTAAAGATATGGAGTGAGCGTGTCGGAGCATATTTTTATGCAAAAACAGAGGGTAGTGACCCCTCGAGCGTGATGTATGATGCAATATCTTATGCAAAAGAAAATGATATTGATATCATCTTATGTGATACAGCAGGGAGACTTCAAAATAAAGTAAACTTAATGAAAGAATTAGAAAAGATTAATAAAGTCATAGGTAGAGAGATTGAAGGTGCGCCTCATGAAACTTTACTAGTTATTGATGCTACTACAGGACAAAATGGATTGTCTCAAGCTAAGATATTTAATGAGGCAACTAATATTACAGGTATTGTTTTAACAAAATTGGATGGGACAGCAAAAGGTGGAATAGTTCTGGCTATCAAAGACGAACTAGGAATTCCAATTAAATATGTAGGACTTGGTGAAAAGCTAAACGATTTAGAACATTTTGATATAGAAGAATACATCTATGGAATGTTTGTGGATATTTTCTAATGGATATATTAGAAAAAGCATTTGAGATTATTGAACTCTATGATTTATACCAAGCCCTTTTAACAGAAAAACAAAAAGAGTATTTTGAAAGTTATTACTTTGACAATTACTCTATTACTGAAATTAGTGAAAATAAAGATGTAAGTAGAAATGCAGTACATGATCAACTTAAAAAAACTGTAAGTAAACTTATTGATTATGAGAAGAAACTAAAATTAAAAGACTTAAATAAGCAAAGAAAAAATATAATAAAAAAATTACTGAATAGTAGCGAAGATGATGAAGTTACTTCACTATTAACAGAACTTAAAAAGGTAGAGTGATATTATGGCTTTTGATAACTTATCTGATCGCCTTCAAATGTCGTTAAGAAGAGTTACCGGTAAAGGTCGCTTAACTGAAAATGATATAGAAGAAATGATGAGAGAGGTCCGTTTATCTTTATTAGAAGCGGATGTAAACTTTAAAGTAGTTAAATCTTTTACAAAAGAAGTAAAAGAACAAGCTATGGGAGAAAAAATCTTAAAAGGATTGAATCCGGGACAACAAGTAGTGAAGATTGTTCATGAAGAATTAAAGAAAATTATGGGTGAAAAGGCTGAGCCTTTAACTCTAAATTTAATGGGTGTTACTTCCATTATGATGGTTGGGTTACAAGGGGCAGGGAAAACAACTACTGCTGGTAAACTTGGTATGCATTTACGTAAAATCAATAATTTAAAACCTTTACTAGTTGCACTTGACATCTATAGGCCTGCTGCAATCGAACAATTAAAAACAATCGGGGAGCAGTTAAATATTCCTGTTTTTGAACTAGGAATTCTTTCTAAACCTGTTATAATTGCTAAAAAAGCATTAGAATATGCTAAAGAAAATGGATATAATTTAATAATCGCAGATACTGCTGGTAGACTTCACATTGATGAAGGAATGATGAATGAGCTAGTTGATATTAAAGAAGTATTAAATCCTCAAGAGATTCTTTTAACTTTAGATTCAATGACCGGACAGGATGCTGTTAATGTTGCTAGTAAATTTAATGAAAAGTTAAGCGTTACTGGAGCAATACTTACAAAATTAGATGGTGATACTCGTGGTGGAGCAGCTCTAAGTTTAAGACAAATAACAAATATTCCAATTAAATTTATGGGTATGGGTGAAAAATTAGATCAACTTGAAGTATTTCATCCAGAAAGAATGGCATCAAGAATACTAGGTATGGGTGATGTCTTATCTTTAGTTGATAAGGTAACAGAAAATATTGACGAAGATGACATGATGGGATTAATGGAAAAAATGATGTCAGGTAAATTTAATTACGATGACTTCTTAAAACAATTAAAAATGATAAAAAGAATGGGATCTTTAGGCGGGGTTATGAAATTAATCCCAGGAATGAATAAAGCTATGAAAGGTGCAAACGTTGATGACAAGCAATTAGTATATGTTGAATCAATCATTGGTTCAATGACTAAAGCAGAAAGAAAAAATAAAAAGTTAATTGCACAAAGTAGTTCAAGACGTAGACGTGTGGCTTCAGGCTCAGGAAGAAGTGTTTCAGAAGTTAATAGATTGATACAGTCTCTTGATCAACAAGCTTCAGTAATGAAGCGAATGGGATCAATGGATCCTGCTAAGATGAATTCAGCAAGTGCCATGAGTGCTATGAATCAAACGCCTCAAAAGAAAAAAGGTAAAGGTAAAAATAAAAAGAGATTTAGATTTTAATAATGGAGATAGTTATGAAAAACAAAAAAGTATACTTAACAAAGAAAATTTATTCTTTGTTTATGGGAATATATATGGGGTTCATTTTTACTAGTGGATTTTTTGTGATAATCACGAATATTGATAAATATTTTTTTAACAGTATTATTGGAATAAGTGGAGATTGGCTATATTACACTGGTTCAATCTTT
>JAFLJX010000210.1 GCA_022712785.1 Mycoplasmatota bacterium
CAGATGGAAGATTAGATTTAATGTTGGCTAATGCTGGCATTTTATATCTAGGCGAATATGAGAAAGGTACTCTTGCATTATATAAAAAGATCATAGATATTAATGCATTTGGGCTTTTAGTTCAAATTAATGCAGGATTACAATATTTAAAATCAACTAAAGGGGCTGCAATTATTGTAACTTCAAGTGCAAGTGGGATAAGTGGAGTTCCATTTTTTGCTGTTTACGGGGCTACTAAGCACTTCACCACAGGTATTGTTGGAGCATTAAATATTGAGTTTGAGCAACATGATATTTTCGTAGGAGATGTTTTACCTAATTTTGTAAATACTCCGATGCTAGATGAATTCGAAGTTCTAATGGCTGGTTCTTTAACTCCAGAATTAATTGTTGATACAATTAGAGACTTAGAAACTAAGAGAGATAGAATTCATCAAACAATAGGTGCAGAAGATATTGAGATGGGTAAAAGAAAACTTAGTGACCTAGAATTTAAACAATTTTTAATAAAAAATATATATGAACCATTCAAGAATATAGTGTAATTAAAACATAGAACTGAAAACTAAAGGATTCTCAATTGGAGAATCCTTTTTATGTGGTCAGAACTTTTATTGAGTCTTACATTATAATAAATCCGTTTATATATGTAAAATAAAAAAAATAAAATTTTATTTTTAGACCATAAAATATGGTTGCATATAATCTAATACATCCAGTTGGACAGTATTAGATAGATGCATAAGAATAGTAACGTTGTTTAAAAAGTAAAGGAATTTATATGATCTATTATCGTTAAAATCATTAATATCGTTACCGACTACAAAAGTAAGTGAAAAACAATATAGCTGTGTATTTTATATAAATTAGAGGTATATGGCAGGCAACAAGCATTGCTATTTATAATCTTTATGTTTATGATTGACTAAACATTTAAAAGGCTGTAAAATCAAAAATGTGCACTAAATTATATTTTTTATAAATAGAGGCAAGTCTTATCTTTAAATAAAATTAGTAATGCTTATATTTAACAAAAATTGTATGAAGGACATTAAATTATATATACACAATTACAATTATATTTACATAAGATGACTTATCTCAAAAAAAATAAAAAATTATACAACATAGGAGGAATCATGAAAAAAATAATAATAGTATATGGTAGTACAACTGGCAACACAGAAACATTAGCAAATCTAATTAGTGATAACATTACTGAGGATGTTAAAGTATGCAATGTTATTGACGTAGATCTAGAAGATATTAGAGATGCAGATTTAGTACTCTTTGGTAGTTCTACGTGGGGATACGGGGATTTACAAGAGGATTTTAACGAATTTATTGAAAATTTTTCAGATGATTTATTAAGTGGCAAAGATGTTGCTGTATTTGGTTGTGGAGATCAAGATGGATTTGCAGAAGTATTTTGCGAAGCAACAGAAACAATAAAAGAAAAAGCTTTAGAATGTGGTGCAAATATTGTTACAGAAAACTTAAAAGTAACAGATGATCCAAGTGATTCAGAAGATTTAATTATACAGTTTGTATCAGAATTATAGAAGTACTTTGAGTTCATAATATGAAAAAAATAGCCAACACGTTAAATGCATTAGGTGATACAACAAGACTTAGAATAGTAGAAACTCTAATCCAAGAGGATTGTTGTATTGGGTTGCTCTCTAAACGATTAAAAGTAGAACCAAAAACTTTAATGGACCATTTAGAAATTTTATACGAATCCAAGATTGTGTATGTAATTGAAAATGGGAATCATGCACACATTTTTGTAAATAGAAATACTTTACAAGAAATATGTTTTGATTTAGAGGTTTTTGTAAATCAAAGTAAACATATTAATGGTGATAATTACCACTGCTAATTACAAACAAATTTTATAATATATTCTCGTATAAAGAAGAAGATGAAAAGGGAACGAGATGTACGGATATACAAATAATTGTTGTCAGAAAAAAAATATCAATATCACAGTTAGAAATAAATATCACATTGAAAGTAGGAACAAGAATGAAAAATCTTTTATCTGACGTAGATAAATCATTTGGAGATGTTACAGTATTTAAGAATATGGATTTGGATGTAACCCCAAATCAAATTCTTTGTATTGTTGGTCCCTCAGGTTGCGGTAAATCTACAATACTTAATCTTATCGCAAATATAACACAACCTAATTCTGGGAAAATTATGTCATCAAATGAAAAAATTGGTTATATCTTCCAAGAAGATCGATTACTACCATGGGAAACAGTTTATGAGAATATTGCGATTGTGAATAAAAAAAAAAATCATGATGAAATAATGAATGTTATCAAGAGTGTAGAGTTAGATGGATACGAGAATTCTTATCCTCACGAACTAAGTGGAGGTATGAAGCAGCGATGCTCCCTCGCAAGAGGATTCTATTATAAACCATCATTACTTTTAATGGACGAACCATTTAAAAGTCTAGATTACAGTTTAAAGATTAATATGATTAAATATCTAGTTGATTTGTGGAAACAAAATAGCAACACAATTATTTTTGTAACCCATGATATTGACGAAGCAATTTTATTAGGTCATAAGATCATCGTTTTGTCTCACAAACCTACAATAATTTCTAAAATATACAATAATAAAACTAAGCACGGAGAAAGAAATGTAAAAGATGAAGATTTCACTAGATTACGTAATGATATTATAAGACTTTTAACTAAACAATAAATAAGAGGAGAAATAGATGAAGAAAATATTTGCATTATTATTGACATTTACACGAGTATTTACACTTTTAAGTTGTAAAAAGGAAGAGGATGAAACATTAAATATAAAAGTAATAGCACCAAATGGTACACCGACACTAAGTTTGGTAAAGTTGTTTGAAGAGAATCCATCTTTAGGTGAAAACGTAATAACTACATACGAAACAATATCATCTACAGATGTATTGTCATCAAAACTAATTAGTGAAGAAGCAGACATAGCTATTGTTCCAACTAACCTAGCAGTTAACTTATACAATCAAGGTCTACCGTATCAATTAGTTGGGTCAACTGTATGGGGTATTTTGTACTTAGTAAGTACAAAAGAAGTTACTGATTGGAGTGACCTACAAGGAAAAGATATTTCCATGATTGGTAGAGGGTTAACACCTGACGCTACATTCCGATACTTATTGACAGAAAACAATTTAGATCCTGAAAATGATGTGTCTTTAACATATTTTGCGGGTGCAAGTGAACTCGCTGCAAACTTTATTTCAGGGAAAAGTGATTACGCCTTAATTCCAGAACCATTATTAACAAATGTTCTATCAAAGAGAGCAGATGCTAAAGTTGTATTAGATTTGCAAGAGGAGTGGACAGAAGTTACTGGACAAGAAAGTTATCCTCAAGCATCGTTAATAATTAGTACTAATCTAATTGATAATCACCCAGATGTAGTTGATGCATTTATTGAATTATATCAAGAAGCAATTATTTGGAATAGCAATAATAAACTAACTGCAGGAGAATATTATGTAAATCTAGAAATAGGACTAAGTGCAAATCTGATTAAGAAAGCATATGATGGATGCAATATTAAATACGTTTCCGCAGTAGATGCTAAACTAGCTCTATCAGAGTATCTAAGTG
>JAFLJX010000211.1 GCA_022712785.1 Mycoplasmatota bacterium
AGCTTTTTATCTTCCATATTTCTAACCTTTTTTACCATTAAAGGATCATAAAAATCAAGAATATCATAAAATGATTTAAATGCAAAAACTCGATCATTTGATAACTTATCTGAAATCATTTCAGTAATTGTTTTTCCTGTCATAGCGAAATCATCAACACAGATGATTTCAGCATTAGTAAAACTACTAAATAATTCCTCTTTAAGTTCTTCGTATCTAACACCAGGATAACATTCGAAAACTATTGTTGAGTCATCTTTTAAAGTTTTGTTTATTCTATTGAAGATGGATTTATATTCATTATATATTCCTTCTTCATATTTTTTTATTTCCACTTTTGGAAATCTATTATATTCAGATTTAAAATTTAGATATTTCATTTGATTCACCTCTTGTTTTTTCAATGTAGATTAAAAATGTTTTTTTGATTATAAATGTATTAAAGTATAAATACAATGGTATACCAAAAAATATAAATATTGAATGGACTTTAAATATCATAAATCCAATTAAAACTATTGTTCCAAGCATTCTTATTGAAACTCCAATGTGACCATGAATCATAATTATAGTGTTTTTAATAGTTTGTATGTTACTTGTTGATTCAAATACAGAAATGATTGAAAAATAGTATGAAACAAATAGTATTAGTTCAATCATTGCAGCATATACTGAAACCAGCAGAATTATACTACCGGTATTATTTGCAAAGTTAAAAGCAAAGAACAATCCAACCCCTATTAAACAAATCATAATAAAAGCAATTGTACTTTGGAAGAAATTCTTTCTAAATGATTCCATAAATTCTTTAAATATGTATGTTCTACGTTTTTGATCATGTAACTTAAACATTACGTGTAATCCAGCTGTTATACTTGCTCCTGTAGTAACTAAAAGCCCGAATAAAGATGTGAAAAACACTAAAAAAGATAATAATAATATATCAGTTACCACGCTAAATATGTTACCTAATGGATTATCTTTCATAGCGAAACTCCTTTTCCACAACTAAAGATAGCACATAGTGCTATCTTTATCATTGTGATAATAATTTATTTTTTTCTTATTACTATAAATACTACTCCACCAATAACCGCAATAGCTATTACTGCAATAATAGCTATACCAGCAATATTAGTAAATTCAGTTGTTAAAGTAAAACTATCAGAAGTAACATTTACAACTGCACCTGTTCCGTCTCCATCTAATGCGTCTGCATCATATGCATGTAACTCTTCAACCACTTCACCATTCAAATCTAAAGTATAATCAGCTAATACAGTGATATCTGATTTAGTTACCCAACCAGCTAATGTAGATTCGTCATAGATATCTTCCCATATACCGTCAACTGCCCAGTCAAATGTTGCATTAACTAAAGTTGTGCTCTCAGTAAATGTACATTCTTTTGATAAGAATCCTGTACATTCAAATGTTGGAAGTTCATTTTCTTCAAAATCATCCCAACTAGTATTTGGTGATAAATCAACTAATTGTTCATATCTTAATAAAAACTCATCAAAATCATCAAAATCATAAGTTATAGTGAAAACTCTTTGATTCTCTACAGTTTCCATTTCTTCTACTGTCATCCATTCAGGTGAGTTATCTTCTAACCATGTTTGAATTTCTGAAACTCCACCAGTAATATGAATAGAGTTAATTATAGCTCCTTTACCTTCAGTTCCCTCTGGATCATCAAGATTTGTAATTGGTTCAGTTTGTAATGTATCATCATATACACTTAAAATATATGATCTTGTACCTGAACCGTCAGTATTAATTTTTGTATCTACGTGTACTTCACCAGGCCAACAACCTGTTAAAGTTAATGAAAATGCTACTAATAATGTTAATAAAAATGCTCTTTTTTTCATAATTTCCTCCTTTTATTTTTATGACTGGTCTCCTAAATAGAAGACATATTTGTTTAACGATAGTGCTCCCATTGTAATCACTAACGTAATAACCAATAATATCCAAGCCATGGCGCTTGCCATGCCCATCGCGTTATCACTCATCATTTTGTCAAATAAGTAGTATGAGTAATAATATGTAGAATGCCCAGGTCCACCTTTTGTCATGATGTATGATACTGTTAAATCTTGAAACCCTCCAATTAGACCCCTTATAAAATTGAAAACTATTGATGGTGTCATTAAAGGTATAGTAATTTTAAATATTTTCTGTAATCCATTTGCTCCATCAATATCTGCCGCTTCATATAATTCAGATGGTATATCTTGCATTTGAGCAAGATATATAATCATTGAACCACCCGCAGTCCAAAGTCCCATAAGAATCAATGTTATTTTAGACATATCAGAACTTTGGTACCAGAGGAGAGGTTCCATCTTGAAAAAATTATATATAGGAGATAATAGATTATTTACTAATCCAAATGATGGTTGAAATAACCATAACCAAAGTAAACTCATTGCAACAACACTTACTACATTAGGCAAATAGTATATTGTTCTATATATACCCATTCCTTTAATTTTAGAATTTAATAATAATGCTAAAATTATACCGACTAGTAGTCCGAGTGGTACGCTTATGGCTACATGATACAATGTATTAAATAATGCTGTATAAAACAGACTATCGTTTGATAAAAGAATACGATAATTGGTAAACCAGATAAAACCTGGTGCCCCTAACATATCATAGTTAGTAAAACTTAGATAAAATGATAAAGCAATAGGAAATACCCCTAATATAATTAAACCAATTAACCATGGTGATGCAAAAATATATCCTAATACTCTTTCTTCACTTCTAAGTTTACCTAATGCTTTATTTTTTTGTGTTGCCATATTATTCACCTTCAATTATTGAGTTGCGTTATAGTTTGTTTGTTTTTCGTTATACCAATCTATTGCGTCTTTAAGAGTATCTTCTACTGTTGCATCACCAGCTTTCAATTGATCGTAATACTGGAACCAATCTCCTGCATGCCATGCTGGAGCATAAGGAACAAATAATTTATCAACTGCGTATGCACATTCTTCAACTAAAGCAGTAATTATAGGATTCCCTTCAGCAACAATATCCATTGCCTCTGTATTTCCCATTATCCAGCCTACTGCATCAGCATATTCTACTTGAATACTAACTGACATAAGGTATTTACTAAATTCCCAAGCACCTTGTGCTTTTTCATCTAATTCTCTACCGTTTTTATAAAGTTCTAAACTGAATCCACTACCCCAATTTACTCTTACACCATCTTCATCAGGAACAGGAATTGGAGCAACTGCATAATTCATTGTTGAATCATAGTCTAATAAAGTTTGATATAAACCATCAGTACCAACAACCATTGATACTCTTCCTGCTGCGAATGGATCGATTCCTAAAATAGTGTTTGCTTCTCCAAATGAATTAAGTTGCGAACGTGAATATTCATTATTAAAAGTAACCATCCAATCAAGAACATCATAATGTCCTTGTGTATTTAAAGTTACTTGTAATTCATCATCAAAGTAATCTAATCCAGATTGCCATAAATATCCCATATATGTCCCTTGACCAAAAGTTGGATCAAACCCTATTCTTTCAATCTTATTTCCGTCAACAATATCTAATTGTTTAGCAACTACTTGTAATTCACTCCAAGTAGTTGGAACATCGTCAGCTGTCAATCCAACTTCTGCGAAATGATCTAGATTATAAAACAACATTCTAGTTGTCGCAGTAAATGGAAGTCCATATAAATCATCTTCATAAGTAAGAAAACCTAATTGATTACTATAAAAACTATTCGTATTTACAGTTTCAATTCCTGCTGCAACATCAGCAGCTATAAAATCACTAATATTAAATAGCACATTTCTTTGAGCTCTATGCACATTATCATCGATAGTACTAAACCCAACATCTGGGGCAGTATTTGAAGCAACTGCTATATTTAGTTTATCCCAATAATCCCAAAAGCTAAATCCATATTCATTAACATAATATACATCTTGTGAATTGTTGAAATCTCTAACAATTTTTTTTACTTGTGAGTAGCTTTCATCTCCAACTGGTGAAAGATGCCAAAAAGTAACTTCAATTTTTCCATCTACCTCTTCATCACCACATGCTGATAACGCGAATACGCCTACCATCAAAAGCATAACTAATAATAATTTTTTCATTGTTTCCTCCTTTTATTATCCTTTTATTCCACTAAAAGTAATTCCTTCAATAAATGATTTTTGTGCAAAGAAGAATATTAATAATGTTGGAAGCATTGTTAATATAGATGCTGCCATCATTAAATTGTATCTTCCAGAATACTGACTTTGGAAAGCACGAAGTCCTAAAGCAATCGTCAAGTGATCTGGATCACTTAAATAAATAAGCGGACCAAAGTAATCATTCCAAACAAACATAAATGTAAATAAAGTCACAGTAATTAAAGCTGGTTTAGTTAATGGTAACATAATTTTAATAAATATTTTGAAATGTGATGCACCATCAACAATAGCACTTTCGGTTAAATCTTTTGGTATTCCTTTGAAAAACTGTCGTAACAAGAATATGTAAAATGCACTTCCTCCACCAAGAAAAAACGGAACAATTAGTGGTAATCTAGTACCTAACCAACCAATCTTTGCATACATGATATATGTTGGAATCAATAATACTTGCATAGGTATCATCATTGTAGCCAACATAACAACAAATAATGCATCTCTACCTGGCCATTCAAGTTTTGCGAAAGCATACGCTGTTAACGTAGAACTAAATAAAGTACCAGCAACAGCAAAAAATACTAAGATAAAACTATTCTTTATATATAAGAAGAACGGAACAGCTTTAATTGCTAATCTGAAATTTTCCCATTGTGGAACTGCAGGAAATAAAACATCAGTTCCTTGAAGTAACTCACTATTAGTTTTTAAAGCAGTTGTTAGCATCCATAGAAACGGAAATATAAACATAGTCCCAAAAAGAATTAATACCATGTGAATTATAATATCGTGTATTAATTTTTTTCTTTTTCTTGTCATAAAAGGTTTTTGAATAACATTAGTAGTAATCTCTACCTCGTTATTTTCTATTTTTTCATTGTTTTTATTTACTTCCATATCAATCACTCACTTTTTTTAGGATTAACTAACTAGATATATATCCCATATCTTTAAGATACATACCATACAACTCTTTAATATATTAGATTATACTTATTAAGAACTTTACTTAGTAGTAAATTTTAAACTTACAAATCTAGGATGATACACATCTGCATTTTCTATATTGTGTTCCATACTATATGTGTTCACGTTATATGTAACAATTAATTCGTTATCATTAGACATATGAGGATGTGCTTTTGCATTATATGTATAAGCCATTCCACCAAGTCTTTTTTTCTCCAGTGATTCAAATACAATCTTTGGTTCACTAAATGGACCCCATGGAGTTTCTCCAATGCTTTGTGCAATTAGTGTTGTGTTTACATCATAAGTGTATATAGCAAGGAATTTACCATTGTTAATACCTGATGTGATTGGAGTTATACTCATCTCACATGAAATATGGTCTAATAATGTTGAAGACTCAGTTAATTCTGATACCCATTCCCCATTACTATAAAATTCCCAAGAATCAAAATCTTCAAATAATTCTGGCTTTGTTCTTGCTACTTTTAAATATCGATTAAGCCCCACTGTGTCATATCCATATATATACACATATCCATCAGGATTCTTAGCACCTGCTTGTTTTGTATTCGCCATAATTGCTGCACCAAATAACCATTGTGATTTAGATGACGTTACAGCTAAAGGCGTTGGTTTTTGAAATGATCCATTAAAATCTAATTCATTATTTACAATTGGTACTTTTATCATTGAAACATCTTGGACTCTAAATTGTAGTCCTTCAGGCTGCAATGTATCAGGTCCAACTAATAACGGAAGAAAATATAAGTTCTTGTCTATAACAACACCATCTTGTAGCCAAAACCATACTTTTTGTAAATCTTTACTCATTATAGATGTACAAGTTATATGAATGTCCTTCAACAATCTTTCATCTGTATAAAACTTAACTTTGTTTATTCCAAAAACAATTTCTTTTTGATTTGATTCTAAGTAGTGATTCCCAACTCCTTGAATAGGTGTTATAAGAATTTTAATGTATCTACATTCTTGGTTAATATCTACTTTCTCGAATGTATCACCACTTGTATTTCTATTAAAACTATAATCAGTTAATAATTTAAATTTCATATCTTCTAATGCATAATATATTTTTGTTTCCTTAACTCCTCTTTTAGATAACTCAAATTTTTCTGTTATTTCATCATAATAGTTAAGTAGTTCTAAATGGGATATGTATTTTTCATTAACAAAATCAAATATAAGTTCTACTTTTTTAGGGTTATACCCAGATAAATATCTTTTATCTTTATTTATCTCATCGTATTTCACTAAAAATCTTGGGATTGTTCCTTGAAACACGGAACAATTATTTGGTTCAAAGTAAGAAATAATAGTATCACGTTCATCTGTATTAATTCTATAATCTATCATCTTTTTTGTAGGATCGTTTCCATCTAAATATGCAACTGTATTGTTTGGCATTAATAGAGGTTCAGTCCTAGTATTATCTTCTGAAACAAAACCAACAAGTGTATCTCCAAAAACAAATAATGTTTTAGCATTCGTTTGATTTAATGAATCGTTTCCATCTTTGATATTAAAAGAAAAAATTCCATCAGCACCTGTCCATCCAGATTTCATACAAACTTCTTTTGTATACTCGGGTTTCTCTTCACCATAGTATCCAGATCCTAAAGTAAGACTAATTTCACTATTCTTTTTTGCAGATATATTTATATATCTTGCTGTAATATCATTAAAATGGAATGGTTTTTCAATCTCTATCCATCTATTTATAAAGAAATACTCCACTTTTTTTATTCCATTACAAAACACTTTATTAAGCGGTAAGTATCGTTTTAAATCGATTTCAATTTTCCCATCATTACTAATATTTCCTGCAAATACTATATCGTTAAATTTCATTTTTACACCTCAATATTAAACGCTTACATAAAAATTATAGCAAACATTTATTTTTTTTTACTATGTTTTTACCACAATAGCAAGATATATAAGTAAGACAGCATATATACATATATTACTATTCAGTTGGGTTTCTCCCTGTAATTCCTTTTTTTAATAACTTTGTCAACTCATCTTTGACAGTTTTGTTTGAACGATCATTTTTAAATATCTCTGTAAGTTCCTTAATGTGATTAAATTCTTCTTTTGAAATTTTACCTCTATTAAATTCACTTCTTAATAGATTATCATATGTCCCAACCCAGTCAATTGTAGAACCAAAGTTATCTCCTGGCACAAGTATCTTTTTAGAATTAATCATTCCAAAATGAAGCCTATTATTCTTTGACTTTTTTTGATTTATATTTAGCTCAAATACAGGATTAATGTGTAGAACCCCATATCCGTCTTTGTCTTTTTCGATTAGTTCTTTGTCTACTGAAATCCCAACAACTTTTGCGATGAACAGCATATAGTAATTACCAAGTTTTATTTTTTCAATGATCTTACATTCAATGTTGATAGGACATTCTTTTATTGAAGGCACTGAAATGTTTCTTGAAGGATATGTATTTAATCCTGCAATATCAAGTTCACTAATGCCTCTTGGTAAAGGCATATTTGCAATTATTGCTTCTTGTAGTAAGTCTTCACCAATATAACTAACTACTGCTTCACTATGATTTAAGAGATTAATATACCCATCTCTAGGATGGTTTTTATTTCCAATATCATTTTGACTTTTTATTCCCATTGAAAAAGTTAAATAAAACTCTCCAAAATTACCGTCTTTAGGAAATGTTGCTGCATTACAAGTTCCTAGAGTAATTGGGGTTGAGTTAATATTCCCAAATTCATCTTTTGTAGTTACAAAATAAGCGATTTGTGGTGGCTGAATAAAGCGATAATTAAACTTTACTTCTTTATCTCCTTCAATATTAAAAAACTCTTTTTTCATATAGATTGCTCCTTAATAATTAGATAATTATATATATTGTTTATTCATCTCTTTCTTTTGTTTCAATTAACCAAATAAATCTAGGAAAATATAACTTAGCATTTGTCATAATTGAAAAACTTGTAGAGTTTACATTGTATGAAACTAAATACTTACCAACTTCACTTAAATGCGGATGAAGTTTTGCGTTATACGCAAATGCTCCGGGAAGATTTCTAATTTCTGAAGCAATATATAATGTAACTAGTTCTGTCCATGGACCATATGGTGTATCACTATATGATACTGATACTAGTCCTGAAGTTGTATTTTCCATTACAACTAACATATACTTACCTGCATACATTCCTTCATTTAGATATGTAACACTTAGTTCTGGTGATACCCCGTCAATTAATCCGGCTGAATCATTTATATCGTTTGACCATGAAGTTCCATCATAATACATCCATTTATTGAAGTTCTCAAAATTCTCTTCTTCAACTCTAGCTACAGTTAACATTCTACCTGGATTATCCTTAATTCCATAAATATAAATATATCCATCTTGGTTAATTAAGCCACCTGATGTATCTTGATTATTAACTCCTACACCAAAATTTGTAACTGAACCGTCAGACATCTCGTTATATAATGGAGAATCAATATATTCTATTGATTCTAAATCAAGTTTACCCTCAACAATATGTATTTTAATTAAGCCAACTTTAAATACTTTAAAAAATGTTTCATAGTCTTTTACTAATAATGGAAAGGTATAGAAATAATCATTTATTACAACACCGTCTTGAAGCCACAAACGTGAATCCTGTTCATAACACTGTAAAGTATCAACTGTTCCACATATTTCTTCACCTTTTGCATCATAAACACTTGATGCGGTTACTGTTCCAAATAAAACTTTTGTTTCATTATAAATAATAACTTTACTTAACCCAACTTGGTTTGTTGAAGTAGTATTGTTATCTAAGATATTAATTTTTATGTATCTCGCAGATATACCTGTTAAATCTAAACTATTTGTTTCATCAATCATGCTTGATGAAACATTTGTTGAAATATCAGGTACTGAAATATCATATGTTCCCAATGTATTAAAAGTTACATTATCAATAGAGTAACTAACTTCAATAACAGTAGCACTATAATCTGTATTTTCTACAAAGTTAAATAGTTTCATCTTTGTAAGTAATTCTATATCTAATAAATCAATTATAATATATGGGTTATTATCACTTGACTCTGAAAGCCATGAACTTCCTTCAATCCTGTAATCATAAAATATATCTGTTGGTGTTGCTGAAGATAAACCTATATGATTCATTATATTTGATGGATTGTATCCTATGTATGAGTCAGGGACGAATACATTTGATACAACCTCTTCGTCTTCGTTCCAAAAGAACTCCATGTTGTTAAAGATATCTGTTTCATCTCCATTAAAGTATCCTATAGTATTATTTAAAAATTCAGGATATAGTCTTAAAGAAGTTTCTGGATTTACAACTCCTAAAATAGTATCACTAAAAAGGAATAAAGTTGAATCAGATTTAGCACCTATAGAATCATTGCCTGTTTCTAGATTAAATGAGAAAATCCCATCAGCTCCAGTCCATCCATCATATCTTTCAAATGCATCTGTCCATTCTGTCGCTTCTCTAACAATCATTCCCTTGCCTAAGTAAACAGAAATATCACTTAATCCGAAAAAATCACTACCATAGTTACCTACGTTAACTTCATTTTTAAAAGTAAACTTAATAAATTTCGCTGATTGATTATTTAATTGAATAAGTGTCTGTTTATCACCAGTATTTAAAAGTTTTAAATCATCTTCTATTTTAGTGTAAGAAATACCATCAAGAGATATTAAAACATCTAACTCCTTAATAGCAATTTCAGCATCATCTATAAAATTAGTAATAACTAGATTATCTATTGGATATATAGCGTCAAAACTAATTTCAAATACATATGATTTTAATTCTGCATTCGCGAATACAAGTGGATTTATATTACTTGTTTTACATGAATTTATAAAAGCATCAACATTCCCAAATATACTACTATTATCTGACGAAAGTGAAATAATTTCAATTTCATCAGTTGTATATTCTGCGTGGTTATATTCACAAACAGGATTTTCTGTTTGTTGAACATTAAACGTTAATGGTTCAACTATTACAACAGGTTCTTCTTTGCAAGCTGATAGTGTTAATAAAATAATTACTATAAGCATCATGTTTTTTAATTTATTCATAAGTCACCTGAGATATTATAAAGTTATGAGATAGGTCTACTGCTTTTTGCAGGGCCTTACCTTCTGATTTAATCTCATTTGATATATACATATGATAATCAAAACGATAGAATCCACCTAAACTAGTCGCAAAATTTGTTTCCCAGTAATTATTCATTAACCATGAATACTGGAAATCTACATTTTGTTTTGAGTCTAATGTTTCTTTAGTCATTATTGATGGTTCTAATGAGCCTAGTTTTAATAATGGAATATCAGGAGATCCTAAAACTAATGAACCATTTTTTGAAACAAGTGCATATCCATTTTGCATTGTATAATACTTATTCATTGTATAAGGTAATTGATCAATTCTTGGTCTTATATTCGCACCAGTTTTATCAATCCATAAGGCTTCATCTTTATCATATTTAAAAGGAAGTGATAGATATAAAGCTTCGGGTTCCCACACTGTATCTTTACCTAAGATATATGAAATATCTATTTGTGGTAAATCTTTGTATACAGTAATCTCAATAACTGAATATAATGTTCCTTTTAATTCATATTTCAATTGAACTCTAGCAAATATTGGTCCACTCGCAAGTACTTTAGCGTTAATCAATTTACCAGTAAATTGATTACTACTAATTATGCTTCTGTTTCTACCGTAATCTTTTCTTACTGAAGTTATTTCTTCTGGGCTGAATTTATATTTATATTCAATCTCTGAGTAATTATATACAGGAGTTAAAGGGGCATGTTCGAAATCTTCTCTAATAAGAGATACTTGTCTCTTTTTATCAAAGAATGTTGTAATGCCTGTTTCTTTTTTCCAACAGATTTTAATGAATGGAGATTCTATATGAAATTGTGTAGCAATTACATCATTATTTAAATATGGTGAAATGTAATCATATCTTTCATCTCTCGCAAACAAAGGATCTAAAGGTATCTTTCTAGTTTTTTGTTTTTTTGTTCTTATTCCAAGAATAATATAAGCAAATGGTTCTAATTCAATTAAAACTCGAACTTCTCTTCGAGATTTATTGTCTACCATTGTTTCTTGGTATGGATATATTTCATTTGTTTTTATATTATAAACTTCATACCCATTTTCAACTTGAAATTCTTCCCACCAATTTATATGCATTTTTACAATTTCAATTTTCTTATAGTTAAATGGATTTTTGATTTTATAATGCATTGGTCTTCCAACATGTTTCATCATTTCTCCATTTGCTTGATTGTAGTCGTCAATTAACTCATCAGCTAATTTATTCGCTGTGAACGCGAATAACTCATTTCTTGAATCTAATTTCACTGTCATTTTATTCCATGGTTCAGTCACACTTGTGAAATATCCCCAAGTGTGTTCACTAAATACCATTAAATTATACTCAAGTTGTTCTAGTTTATTTAAATCAAATTTAAATTCAGGTTTTAATGATAATATCTTATGATAGTTTCTTTGTGCTTCTCGATATATAGATACTGCTTTAGGGCTTGACATATATCCGTCACTCCACCAGTCATTCCAATCTCCACTAAAGGTAGGTATATCTAAATTCATTTCTTCGATTTTATCGAAAAATGAATTTATCCCAATCATTTCAAATTCGTATGAATCACCATGTAGTTCATTAAATCTTTTGATTGCTTCCATTATATGAGGGTTTGGTGGTGCGTTATCAACTAAAATCCCTTTTGTGAACATAGGGAAGAAATTGTAATCGTATCCTTCAACTCTTAATGATTCTAAGTAATCATCTAACCACTCTTTGGTATAGTTTAGTCTTTCATCATCAATAATTGCTTTAGTGTCAAATTTCCCATCAATTAGAACGTCAACTACATCAGGTACTAACTTAGAAACATTCCCATGATTATATACCTCACCATTCCAAACAAGAATTTTATCCTTGGCAGGTGTTTCCCAGTAAAAGGCATTATGCTTTTTAAAGAAAGGTACAAAACCATGATGGTTATGTATACATGTATAAAATCTTTTTATTCCAGCATTATACATAGCTTGACTGTATCCGTGACTCCATCCATTAATATCCATTGAGATTGCAGAATTAATTTCTATATCTTTTTTTATGGAATAGTCTAATGCTTTATTTAAGTATTTAGATAAAATATTATAGTCAACTAGTTCTGTTAGGTTAATATAATTCCCTGTCAATTGGATATGTCCGTTATTAATAGCTTTTAAAAGTCTATCTTCCCAGTCTTTATTAGTATATTTAAGAAACATATCTAAAATCCAGAATGTTTCGTTGTTCCAAACGAAACCTTCCCATTCAGGTTTTTCACCACTTACAATTCTTTCAGAAATGATAATTGCTTGTTTTAAATAATCAACATGGTATTTAACTATTTTTTCTTGTCTATCTGTATACCCAATATCAGTATGTGTTTGGTGTAATAAATATACTTTTATTTTTTCACTCATAATTAAGTCTCCTTTTTTTCATTTTTTAAACGGTATTTCCTCGGAGTAATATTGAAGTGCTTTTTAAATATGTTATAAAAATTAATTTCATTAGTATAACCACATTTTTTAGATATTTCTCTAATTTGTAAATTTGTGGTTATTAGTAAATGTTTTGCCAAATCTAAACGATACTTAATTATGTAATTATAAGGACTTGTTCCAACTTCATTCTTAAATAAGCGTGAAAAGTGGTAAACACTATATCCAACAAATTCACATAAGTCCTCTAGTTTTATCTTATTTTCAATATTTTGTTCAATATAAAAGATTGCTTGCAAAATTGCATAATTTTGCGGATTATCTTTTTCATTTCCGTAATGAATACGGGTATATATTTCTACAAGTATTGCCTCAATACAAAAAGACATGTATACTTCATTTCTAACATCATATAAACTTAGTTCTTTTAGTTTAATAAAGAACATAACAATTCCTGAAAAATCGACCATTGAAATTCCTGGAGAACATACATTCCCAATTGCTGATAAAAAATCACTGGTAAGTTTACCATCAAACTCAACTGTATATAACTTACAAGAGTGAGTTGAGATACTTATATCAACATTTTTTTTAACTACAAGTAAATCATTTTGTGTAAGTGAAAATAGTTTACCATTTAAACTAACAAACATTGAACCGTGTTCAACATAATACATGAAATAACTATTTCCTGTATTAAACTTTGAGGTATATTCATTATTGATCTCAACTTGTGAAAAATGTCGATAATAAAATAGTGATTGTTTAATAAAAGTCTTTGCTTCATATGAATCTTTATGAATTATTGTAACGTTTTCATTATTTAGCAAATTGGTCACCTCCATTTACTATAATACTATGCTATAGTAATAAAAATTTCAATATTTTGGTAAAATAAAGCATGAATTATTAGTTTTTTAGTTATTTTTCATTATATTTTTATGATAATAGTAATCTTAATTATAATTTTTAGGGTTAATTCAAACGCTTACAAATTACATTTGATAATAAAATACAGTAACTACATAGAAAATAATAATTGATATATTAATCATTAAGAACTACAATGAATATGATATTATTATATTGAATCTACGTTTGAAGGAGGTACTATTGTGATACTAAAACTAGAGCCAATCCTGTTTGACAAAATATGGGGTGGTAATAAACTAAAAGATGACTATAATTATAACGCTAGTAAAACTTGCGGTGAAGCATGGGGGATTAGTGCACATAAGAATGGTAGTAATAAAGTTATTAATGGAATATATAAGGGTAAAACAATTAAAGAGTTATTTGATACAAAGAAAGAATTATTTGGAAATTATCCTGGAAGTGAATTTCCAATCCTCGTTAAAGTAATTGATGCTTTAGAAAACTTAAGCATTCAAGTGCATCCAAATAATGAATACGCAAAAGAAAGTAACAGTCTTGGTAAAGAAGAATGTTGGTATATCTTAGATACTGAAGAGAACACTAATATTATTATTGGTAATACTGCGAATAATAAAAAAGAAATTATTAATGCTATAAATAATAATTCAATTGAAAATATAATAAATGAATTACCAATAAAAAAAGGAGACTTCTTTTACATTAAAGCAGGGACAGTCCACGCTATAAATGGAGGTACTACTCTTCTTGAAGTACAACAGTCATCAGATATTACATATCGTTTATATGACTACAACAGACTTCAAGATGGTAAACCACGAGATTTACATTTAGAAGATGCTTTAAATGTTATTACTGTACCAGATAAAGAAGTTATTCGCGAACATGTTGATACGTATTTTAATTATGAAATTGTAAATAATACAGAAAAAACAAATTACCCTTCTGCGGTTTATGGAGATTATGTTTTCATTATTGAAGGTTCTGGTTTTTTTAATGATGTAGAAGTAAAAAAAGGTGATTTTGTAATGATTTCATCTAAATATAATTATTCTGTTACTGGTAATCTAGTATTCCAAAAAACAACATTTTAAAACCGAGATTATTTCTCGGTTTTAAAATGTTGTTTTTTATTATTGGTATATATAGATACTTCTATACACAGGTAATTATGAATTCAGTTCTTTTTTTAATTTAAATTATTAGGTGATCACTTCTCTTGCTCCCTTTAACTTAAGGTGTTCTAAAATGGATATTTTCTTTTTCTATTTGACATTGTTATATCATAGATGATAATATTGAATTAGAAATGTTCGGTCAGTTGGCCGACAAGTAAATATGGGCGAGGTGATAAATAAAATGAAGAAAAAAATATTGGATGCTACATATGATTTGATAATTGAAAATGGAATTATGGAAACAACTTTGAAAGATATTGCTTTAAAAGTTGGAATTAGTAAAGGGACACTATACTACTACTATTCTGCAAAAGAAGATTTAATATTTGATGTAGCTGACTATTACTTAAAAGTAATTACAGAAGATCTAATAACATGGATTAATGAAATTGACTTTTCATTACCTGCAGAAAACATTATCTTTGAAGCTATTAATAAAATTGTTTCTGCTGAAACCAGAGGTAAGTTAAATCTCTATCTTATTAGTAAGGCAATAACTGATAGTGATTCATTAAAACAAAAACTAATTTCAAAGTATATGGAATGGCAAAAAACGATTAAAGAAGTCCTTAATAATCTTTATAAAGATGAAGACAATGAGGGAATGTCATTTATAATTTTGACTGTAATTGATGGACTAATTATTCAAAAGTTGATAGGAATAGATTCTATCCCTATCCAAGCCATTGCGAATACAATAGCGAAAGCTAGAAAAGGAGAATAAAAAATGTATAAACTTTACTGTAG
>JAFLJX010000212.1 GCA_022712785.1 Mycoplasmatota bacterium
GTCTCCATCATAGCTGTAATCTTTAATTAGATACCTCTCTAATCCAAAATAAAAACCACACTCATTTACAGTGTTATCTTTAGTATCAATATAAAGCATATTCCCACCATCTTTCTACATAGTAATGATAACATAAATGAAAAAAAATAAAAGAAAAAATTACTAAAAAAAAGACAAGAAATTCTTGTCTTTTATTTCACTTCAAATATACCTTTAAAGTTATCATCAAATCTTAGTCTAGCTTGATTATGAGCAGGAACAATTATTTCCTTATTTGTTTGTGGATTCATTGCTTTTTTGGCAGGCATTTTTATTGTAGTAAACTTACCAAATCCTGGAATATTTACATCTTTTCCTTCAGCCAATGTTTCTTTTACAACTTGAGCGAAGAATTTAAGGAATTTATTACTCTTATTTTTACTAATTCCTGTATCTTCTTCAATATATTCAATAATATCCGCTTTTGTTTTTTTAGCTGCTTTTGGTTTTGCAGGTTTAGAAGCAACAACTTTTGGTTCTTCTTTGACTATCGGATTCTCTTCAACAACTTGTTTTTCTTCAATTACTGGTTCCACTATTATAAATGGCTCTTTTTGAATAACAGATTCTTCAACTACTCTTAGTTCTTCAACTACTCTTAGTTCTTCAACTACTCTTAGTTCTTCATTTTTTTCTTCTTCTTGTTTTAATGCTTCTTCTTTAAGTTTTTCTTGTTCTAATCTTTCTTGTTCTAATCTTTCTTGTTTTATTGATTCTTGTCTAAATATCTCTTTTTTTAGCTTTTCTTCTTTTATTTGCTCATCACGTTTTGCTTTTGCGATTAGTTTTTCTTTTCTTTCATTTTCTACTATTTCATCTTTAGCATCTTGAATTGCTTTTGCTTCAAGTCGCTTAAGCTCTAATTCATCATCTTTCTTTTGTTTTGCTTCTGCTAATTCTTTTAGTTTTGCTTCAATCAATTTTGAACTTTCTTTTTCGTTGTGAATTCTTGACTTATATGAAGAAGCATCTTCTAAATCACTTTCTTTTGACATTAAATGTAGCATTATTCTTGAAATAATAACAGATACAACTGCTAATACTAAAAAGAACCAAACACTTACCCTAATTAATGGGAAAGCACGGTCTATTTTACATACTTGTCCGGCACAGTCAATTGCTTGTATAGTTACGGCATAAAAGAGATCAATTATTAGAAAAACTACTGAAACTACTGATAAAATCATAGTTAATCCAAGAATTTTGTTATATAAGAAATCCATTTTTGTCATAATTCCACCTCTTCACTATAAATATTTTAACTTATTTAAGCATTTTTTTCAATGTAACTTTCACATTTTGTTTAACGTTTTTAGCTTTTTATAATTTTAATGTTATAATTATTACAGAATTAGTGAATTGTTACCCTACTGAAAGTAAAAATGGTGGATACTATGTTGAATTACTGTAAAGACTATAATGAACTAAAAAGTGAACTTCAAATGATGATAAAAACCCTTAAAATTAAAGGGTTTCATGTTTTATCTAAATCAAATATTATCTATGAGGACTTGGCAAATGATAAAATAATTATCAAGAGTAAAAAGGTTGCGAATAATAGATTAATATTATCTGTTGGTCTCCATGGAATTGAAGGTTATGTAGGACATGCAACGCTGATGTCATTTTTTGATAACTTATTAACTGAAATAAGAGATGATACTGAAGTAATTATTTATCATGGAATTAATCCATATGGAATGAAACACTTTAAAAGAACAAATGAAAATAACGTTGATTTAAACAGAAACTTCTCTTTAAATAACTTCTCCTCTGAAAATATTGGATATAGGAAAATAAAATCTTTTTATAAACCTAAAAAGTACATGAATAGTAAAACTGCTAATTTAGGATTTTATAGTTCATTATCAAAAATAGTAATTAAAAACGGACCTTCAACAGTTAAAGAATCTTCAATGTTAGGACAAAGCTACTCTCCTGATGGTATATGTTATACCGGTAAAGAATTTCAGTCTTCAACGAAATTTATGTTGAAGGAAATTCCTAAAGTTATGTATGACATAAAGAAAGTTGTTTGGATTGATCTTCATACTGGATATGGATCAAGATATCAAATGAGTGTTATTAATTCAAAACACGAATTAGAAAACACAAAATTATTTAGTGAAAACATTAAGTATCCACTTGTTCTTGGTTTAAATACAGAAGACTTTTATGATGTTGAAGGCGATATGTTAGAGAGTATCTACAACATCAAAACAAAAACAAAACAAAAATGTGATTTATATGCTACTTGTTTTGAATTTGGAACACTTGGTGATTCAACTAAAAAAATTGTTGAAAGTTTAAAAGCTACTGTATTTGATAATTCAAGTCGTTTTATTACTCAAAACCCAAAAACAAAAGAATATATTAACTTACTAGTACGAGAACAATTCCTTCCTAGTGAAGAGAAATGGAGAAAAAAAGCCGAAGAAGATTTTCTTCAAGCTATGAGAGGGATTATCAAATATAAAGAAATTTAAAACTCATGATACGAATCATGAGTTTTTTATATAACATATTGTCTAAAATTCGAGCCCTTAGCGAATCTTTCATATAGTTCTTGTGCATATTCGAGTTCGCTATTTAAATCACTGTAGCCACTAAAAGAGACTATAAATAAGAGTATCTTTGATGTGGTCTTTGTAATCATTGTTCTTTCTGTATCGCTTGTTGTTGAACCAAAAGGACTAATATCGTCCTCATATAGTGGGATATTTTCAATATTTATCTTACCACGGCCAATTCCGTAGTATTCATCACTACTTGTTCCTAGCCTTATATTAATATCTCCTATAATTTTATTATAATCAAGTACAGCTACACTTTTCCTAAATGTAAGAGATAAAATATTTCCTATATCAACCACGTTGTTTATTCTATATAACTTATTTCCTTTTGATAAACGTCTGTATAAAGATTCAGTAGCTAGTCTATATCTTGAAGGATCTTTCCCATAAGCTTTATATGCGTCTCTAGCATCTTTTATTTTGTCTAATTTAATAACATCTTCAATTGAGATTGTTTCATTTATTTTTTCTTCATAGTTATTCACTATTTTAGTTAAGTTATCATCTTCATAGATTTCTATATCACATGACATTACTCCTATGTAAAAATCTTTTGTTTTTTCTTTTATATTTTTATCAATTAATATATTCATGTAATCACCTCTTCATTTATTTTTATTATATTGAAAAAGGGATGAAATATCATCCCTGGCTTTTAGACAGTCTTAAAGTATCTCTTGCAATCATTACTTCTTCATTTGTTGGTAGTAAGTATAATTTGATTTTAGAATCATCAGCTGAAATTAGTGCTTCAGTTCCTCTGATATAGTTTCTTTCTATATCAAGTTTTACTCCTAAAGGAGCAAGCCTATTTGCGATTAGTTGTCTTGTGAATATTGCATTTTCTCCAACACCAGCAGTAAAACAAATTGCATCAATTCCTCCCATAGTAACGTAGTATGCAGCAACATAATCACAAATCATTTTCACTTGTTTTTTAATTGCTTTAATACTTTGTCTATCTCCACCGTGGGTTGCTGTCCATAAATCTCTTGAATCACTTGAGTTTTTACTGACACCAATGTATCCAGATTTCTTATTTAGTTCACTTATAACTTCTTTAACAGTTTTGTTTTCTTTTTTAGATATATATTCAACAATAGCTGGATCTATATCCCCACTTCTTGTTCCCATTAATATACCAGCAAGTGGAGTGAATCCCATAGAGGTATCTACACTTTTCCCGCCTTTTACAGCACACAAACTAGCACCATTCCCAATATGAAGAACAACAATATTTACATCCTCAGGTTTTTTACCTAAAAGTTCAGCGGCTTTTAAACTAACAAACTTATGACTTGTACCATGGAACCCATATTTTCTAACTCCATAATTTTCATACCATTCATATGGTACTCCATACAAATAAGCATCTTCATCCATAGTTTGATGAAATGCTGTATCAAAAACAGCTACACCTAATATATGAGGTAACGCATTTTGGAACGCGAAGATACCAGTTAGATTTGCTGGATTGTGTAAAGGCGCTAAATCACTAACATCTTCAATTGCTTTAATAACTTCTTCTGTTATTACTACACTATCAGTAAATAATTCACCACCATGAACTACTCTGTGTCCTACTCCATCAATTTCATTTAAGTTATCGACTACTTTTAATTCAATTAACTTTTTAAGTAACAATTCAACAGCAATACTATGGTCTTTGATAGGTAAAGATTCAATTAGTTTTTTCCCATTTAGTTTAATTTTCATATCTGACACTTCTTGTCCGATTCTTTCAATGATACCACTAATTAAAACTAATTCACTTGGCATTTCAAGTAATTGAAACTTCAATGAGCTACTTCCTGCGTTTACAGCAATTATTTTCATATTATTACTCCCTTTTGTATGTATTCCATTAAAAATTGTATCATATTTATTATAATAAGTCATCAAAAAAATAGACTTATAAAGTCTATTTAACTGTTACTTTATTTTTTCCTGTTTGTTTTGAATCATACATATACAAATCAGCTCTTTTAACTAATTCTAAGACAGTTTCATCTTTATTGTATAAAGTTCCTCCAATAGAAACAGTAACTTTTATCTCTTCACCTGAAGGTAGTTCATAAACAGATTTAGAAACTAATATTCTTAATTTATTTGCCAGTTTTTTAAGAACTAAAAGACTATCAGTTTTTATAACGGCTAAAAACTCTTCTCCACCCCATCTACCTAATTTATCTTCACCACGTATATTTGAAGCTATAGTTCTCGCAGTTAGTTTTAAGATTTCATCTCCAACGTCATGTCCGTATGTATCGTTGACTTCTTTAAAATTATCTATATCAAAAAATAATAATCCAAAAGTCGTTTCAAATTCAACAGCTTCGTTTTTTGATCCTTCCAGATGAAAATCCAAATATCTCCTATTAGATATTTGAGTTAAAGGGTCAGTTACTAACATCTCTTTTAACTTTCTATTTTCAGTAAATGCTTCTTGATTATATCTCTCGTCTGTGAAGACTTCAATAGCAGCCACAATTTTTTCATTTTCATCAAAAACAGGAATAGATTTTACTCTAACTGGAATTCTGTGACCTTCTTTATGATGTAAATAAACATTAGCTTCCTGGATTTCTCCAGATTCAAGAGTGTTATGTAATGGACAGCCACCGAAACATAATTCTTTTCCATCTTCAGTAACATGTCTTAAAATGTTGTTGTAACACATTGAGTTAATAACTTCTTCAGATTTGTATCCTGTTATTTGTTCGCTTCCGGCATTCCAAAAAATAATCTTTCGATTTTTGTCAACTACATATACACCCTCATACAAGTAAGAAAGTAAATCTTGATAATTTTGATCTAACATCCAATCACCATCCTAAACTATCTTTAAAAATTTCTAATGCTTTTTCTTTATCTATTTTAACAACAGTTCCAACGGGTCCAAGTGCAAGTGCTGTATCAATCATTTCGTCTATTTTTTCTTTGTTTACATTTTGTAATTCATCACTAAGTCTAACCTTAGATCCAAAGCTTTCAAACAATTCTTCTAGTTTACCTTACTTTTTTATAATCAGGTTCGTCAAATATCATTTCTCCTAGTGTTTTAAGTCTTGGAATCATTGTAACACTGTTATACTTTAATGCAACTCTAATCCAAGATGTAAATATTAATGCAAGTGCGTAACCATGAGTTATTTCATATTCTTTTGTAATTGGATAACTTAATCTATGAGTTGCCCAGTCACCTACTTTATCAACACCAAGTATCCAGTTGAGACCAATTGTTGAAGCCCAACTTATGTTAGCTCTGGTTTCATAACTATCTTCACCATTTAAATATTTTTTTGTATTTTCAATAACAGATTTAATGATTCCCATACTCATATAATCACTGGTCTCAGTTCTAACTGTATTACTAAAATATTGTTCAAAAACATGCATCATTATATCTATACTACCTGCGATTACATGATGTCTACTTACACTTAGAGTATAAGTGGGATCTATAATTGCAAATTTAGGAATACTAAATTTGTAAGCAACACTTCTTTTTTCATTTGTTTCGTCATTACTGATAACACTATTACCATTTGTTTCAGTACCAGTCGCCGCTAGAGTAATAATTACACCTAAAGGTAATGACGATTTAGCATTATCTTTTAATAAATAGACATCCCATGGATCACCATCATACAAAGTTCCAAAAGCAATTGCTTTAGCACAGTCAACTACACTACCCCCACCAGCTGCCAGTACAAAATCAATATCATTTTTCTTACAAGTATTAATTCCACTTCTAACACTTGTCATATCAGGGTTTGGTCTTACATTACTTTCCTCAAATATTTCAATTCCTAAATTTTCACAAATAAAAAGTACTTGTTTGTATATTCCAAGATTCTTTATTGAATTTTTCCCGTACACAAGTAACATCTTTTTAACATTATATGCTTCTAATTCTCTATCTAATTTAGAAATTTCATCTTTCCCAAAAATTATTTTTGTTAAAGACTGGTATTCAAAATTCTTCATGTAATCACCTCGTTATTAGTATTTTAGTATTATAACATATAAAACATTGTCTGAAAATATAATACATAACAAAAGAGCTAAATAATACTTTGAAAATTTATTTGGATGTAGAAGAATAGAACACGGATTGGTTCTATTATTTTATATCTATCGCAGTATTAATTTCATTCTTATATACAATATATTTAGTTACTAAAAACTCTGTTACTAGATTTGTAATCATTGTTAAAAACAAGACTAGATATTCATTCCAGTTTATATTATTTAATGCAACTCCCCACCATGTAGATAACGTTGTAAAGATTGCATAATATATTGCTATCTTTGTCATTGCTACTGTTATGTTCGCAGATGATTTAAAAGTAAATTTTCTTTTAAGTTTAAAATTCCATATAACTGAAAGAATTAAGTCAATTAAATATAATGGCCAATAATTAAA
>JAFLJX010000213.1 GCA_022712785.1 Mycoplasmatota bacterium
CACAAATCTTAGGCTTTGGCGCCTTGTGAATCAAACCCTCCATCCTCTGTATCTGATGCCTGCCATAGAGACCGGCTGCCACCACAATCACCAGGGTATAAGAAAGGATGACCCAGGTTTCCCGGCGGAACTTTTTTTTCCTATCTGGTGAAAAGCCCATGTAAACAAATAAGTGGGCCAGGGTAAGATTGCTAAGCACAATTACAAAAGAGATGCCCAAAACCCCTGTCAAATCCGCCATCTGAACCAGGATCTGGTTTAAATACTGGCTATAGCCCAGTATGCCCCAGGGAAATCCCGTGAGGGCATGGGTCCGGATATATTCCAACCCGACCCAGATACCGCTGAGGAATTTGATGATTTATATAAAGAAATTGGTAACAGTAAAGAAAAGTTTTTTGATAAAATATTTAGATAACTTATTATTTATGAATGATAAAGAAATTTTTTCCATAAAGACGAAGTTTACTCCAAGACATTACAATGGTAATTACTAATCAGGATTTAGTCTGGTTTTAGATTTCATAACTCATGAATTAGAGACTATTATGAACGTTGTTGAGCTTTTACATTATTATGTGTATGCTTCTGCTATTTGAAAGCATAAATAGAAAAGAAAACAATTTTAGGAAAACACAATAGATTATTAATCTGTTGTGTTTTTTATGTGTGCCGGGCATGGAACACATAAAAAAGACCCCCTCACATCATGTGTGAGAAGATCTCTCTATTTTTTTTTAACTGAATGACATTGGGACGAAATGTCCTTTTTAGTTATTTATTTAGAATAATCCTTGAGCGTTCCCATCTTTGTCAATGTCCATAGCAAGCGCTGAAGGTATTTTTGGTAATCCAGGCATTGTCATAACATCACCAGTTAAAGCAACTATGAATCCTGCACCTATTGAAGGTCTTAATTCTTTAACATTTATTATGAAACCTTCAGGTCTACCTAATAATTTAGGGTTATCACTTAAACTGTATTGAGTTTTAGCCATACAAACATCTAAACTATTCCAACCTAATTTTTTAAATCTTCTAAGTTGTATTTTAGCCGCTCCAGAGAATTCAACTCCAGCAGCTCCATATACTTTTGTACAAACTTTTTCTATTTTCTCAGCAATAGTGTCTTCATCATTATACATTCTAGTAAAGTTATTAGGTTTTGTGTTAATTTCGTTGATAACTTTTTTAGCTAAATCAACTGCACCTTCTCCACCTTTTTCCCAAACCTCACTTAATGACCAAGGATGACCGTTACTTTCTAAGAAGTCAGCTAATGCATTTGTTTCAGCATCAGTATCTGTAATGAAACTATTGATAGCTACAACATAAGGAACTTTAAATTGTTGTATGTTTTCAATATGTTTTTGTAAGTTAGAAAGCCCTTTAATTAGTGCTTCAACGTTTTCAGGTCCTAATTCCTTTTTCTTAACTCCACCATGCATTTTAAGTGCTCTTATTGTAGCAACTATAACAACTGCAGCAGGTTTAAATCCAGCTTGTTTAGCTTTAATATCTAAGAATTTTTCAGCACCTAAATCAGCACCAAATCCAGCTTCAGTAATAACATACTTAGCTAGTTTTCTACCCATGTTTGTTGCGATAATACTGTTACATCCATGTGCTATATTAGCAAATGGTCCCCCGTGAATTAATGCTGGTGTGTTTTCTAAAGTTTGAACTAAGTTTGGTTTAACTGCATCTTTTAAAATTAATGCAATAGAACCTTCAATTTGTAAATCCCCTATAGTTAATGGAATTCTATCATATGTATATCCAAATACTATTCTTCTAACTCTGTTTTTTAGATCTTCTAGGTCTTTTGCTAAACATAAAACAGCCATTATTTCTGATGCAACTGAAATATTAAATCCATCTTGTCTTGGAAGAGAATTTCCTATTCCACCAAGTCCAATAACGATCTCTCTTAAAGCTCTATCATTCATGTCTATTGCTCTTTTCCAAGAAATTCTTCTTGGATCAATGTTTAACTCATTACCTTGATGAATATGATTATCAATTATTGCACTTATAGCATTATTAGCTGTTGTAATTGCATGAATATCTCCTGTAAAGTGTAAATTTAGATCTTCCATAGGTACAACTTGTGCGTATCCTCCACCAGCTGCTCCACCTTTAACACCCATTACTGGTCCAAACGATGGTTCTCTTAAAGCGATAATACAATCTTCTCCAATTTTAGTAAAAGCTTGTCCTAAGCCAACTGTAGTAGTAGATTTACCTTCTCCAGCAGGAGTAGGATTAATTGCTGTTACTAAAATAACTTTCCCATCTTCTTTTCCTTCTAATTTTTTCATAACGCTTAAATCAATTTTTGCTTTATAGTTACCATAAAGCTCAATATCATCTTCAGATAAGCCAAGTCTTGCAGCTATATCTACAATTTTATCCATTTTAGCACTCTGTGCTATTTTTAAATCAACATTTTCCATAAATTTTACCTCCATTTATATTTAAGTATCTATATATGATTTTTACACAAACTAATTAAAAATGCAATAAAAATTGTAAAACGCTTACAAAATTATACCTAACTTTTTAAATGAAAATATAGTATAATGGAAACACAAGAAAAAATAGGTGATAAAATGAATATTGGAGTAGTAGGAATTGGCTTGATAGGTGGGTCTTATGCTAAAGCCCTTAAAAAATATCCTTATACAATTTATGGCATTGATAATAGCCAAGAAACGTTAGATTATGCACTTAACAACAATATAATTGATATAGGAACTTCAACCCCATCTGAAATCTTAAAAGATTTAGATGTTGTTTTTCTATGTTTATATCCTAATGAAGCAGTAAAGTTTGTAAGAGATAATATAAACTTCTTTAAAAGGGGAGCAATTATTTCTGATGTTGTAGGCGTAAAGCGATTTATGATAAACAGTTTAGACATTTACTTTAATGATGAAGTTGAATTTGTGTTTGCTCATCCAATAGCGGGTAGAGAAACAATTGGCATAAAACATTCTAACGAAGCTATTTTCCATAATGCCAACTTTGTAATAACTCCAACAAAACATAATAAAGAAGAATCAATTAACCTAATTAAAACTTTAGCGAAACAAATGGGATTTAAAAATGTTTCTCTAGTATCTGATGTTCAGCACGATGAGATAATATCGTTCACATCTCAATTAACCCATGTAATAGCTCTGTCTTTAGTTAATAGCGATGAAGAAAAATACGATACAAGCATGTTTATTGGTGATTCTTATAAGGATTTAACAAGAATAGCAATGATAAACGATACTTTATGGGCAGAGCTATTTTTAAAAAATAAAGATTTCTTATTAAAACAAATAAATAAATTTGAGAATCAACTTGATATATTAAAAGATGCAATAATGGCAAAAGATATTAATAAGATTCAAGAATTAATGAGATCAGCAACAAAAAAAAGGGAGAAGATAAAATGAATAAAAAGCTTGATTTAATGCTGTTTCCCTCTATTTTGAAGGGTGAATTAAAAGCCCCACCTTCAAAAAGTTTATCCCACAGAGCTTTAATTTGTGCTGCACTTGCAAAAGGTGAAAGTGTAATAACTAACATTGTATATTCTGATGACGTTCTAGCCACTATGAATGCGTTAGAATTAATGGGTGCTAAGTTTGAAAAATACAATGAGAAATTGATTGTTCATGGTACAAGAAGAATAAAAGCCCCCCATAACCCTATAAACTGTAATGAGTCAGGAAGTACTTTAAGATTTTTAATCCCAGTATTCTCATTGTCTGGTAAAAAAATATCTTTTACAGGTAATCCTAGTTTAATAAAACGACCTCAATCAATATATAAAAAAATATTCATTGAGGATAAAAATACATTCGAATTAAAAAACAATAAAATAATGGTAAACGGCTCAGTTACCGCCAGAGAATATATCTTAAAAGGTGATGTAAGTTCACAGTTTTTTACTGGTTTAATGTTTTCCTTACCGTTACTTAAAGAGGATTCTACAATATCAATAGACGGACAATTAGAATCAAAAGGATATATTGACTTAACAATAAAAACTCTTGAAGAGTTTGGTGTGGAAATAGTAGAACTAGAAAACGGGTATTTCATTAAAGGTAACCAGTCCTATGAACCAACAAACTTTAATATTGAAGGAGACTACTCTCAAGGAGCGTTTTTCCTAGTTAGTGGTGTTCTTAATGGGAGAATTAAAGTAAGTGACTTAGAACACGAATCCTTCCAAGGTGACAAAGCAATTATTGATGTTATAAAGTCTATGAAAGGCAAAGTTATATTCATGGAAAACGGCTTTATTACTGAACCCTCTTCAACAACAGGAACAACAATTGATTTATCAGATTTCCCTGATTTGGGTCCGATAATAGCTTTATTAGGTTGCCTAAGTATTGGGAAGACAAGAATAATAAATGCTAGTAGACTAAGAATAAAAGAATCCGATAGAATAGACTCAACAGTTAGAACACTAAAAAAACTTGGTGCTAATATAAGTTCCACCAAAGATGAAATCACTATTAAAGGTAGAAGAACTTTAAAAGGTGGAGTAACAGTAGATTCACATAACGATCATAGAATAGCAATGATGGTAAGTATTGCTGCTGCTTTATCCGAAGAACAAGTAATTCTTACAAACGCAAACGCTGTAAGTAAGTCATATCCCAACTTCTTTGAAGATTATAAAAGTGTTGGAGGAAAACTAAAGACTATAAAGGAATGATATTATGAAGACCATAGAAATTAACATACCAAATAAAGAATATAAAGTTCATATAAATAACGGACTTCTTTATGATATCGATAAATATATTGATGTAAATCGTGAGATAGTTATTATCACAGATGATTTTATTCCTAAAGAGTATCTTGAGATACTAAAAACTAAAATCGCAATCCCGCTTATTTTCGAGGTTCCTATGGGAGAGTCATCAAAGTCAATAGATATTGCTTATTCAATAATAAATGAGATGATAAAAGAGAATATTTCTAGAGGGGCATTAATAATTGCACTCGGTGGGGGAGTTATTGGTGATTTAACTGGATTTATTGCAAGTGTTTATATGAGAGGAATTGATTATATTCAAATCCCCACAACCCTATTATCACAGATAGATAGTAGTGTTGGAGGTAAGGTAGGTATAAATTCTGAAGCTATGAAAAACTCTATTGGTGCATTTTATCAGCCAAAAGTAGTTTTAATAGATCCCAAAACATTAAATACCCTTTCAGAAAAAGAATTCAACAACGGAATGGCTGAAATGATAAAGTATGGATTAATCGCAGATAAATCCCTGTTTTACGACATTTTAGAAAAGGATGTTAAAGAAAATATAGATTACTATATAAGTAAATGTGTTGAAATAAAAAGAAATGTGGTTGTAAATGATGAGTTCGATACTGGAATAAGACAATTGCTTAATTTTGGACACACAATTGGACATGCTATTGAACAAGATTCAAAATACGGATTATTACATGGTGAAGCTGTTTCCATAGGAATGAGCTTAATGTCATTAAATACGACCTATCAAAAAGATTTAGTAAAGACTTTGAATAAATATAGTTTGCCGTTGAATTATAAATATGATTTAGAAATAATCTATAATTTCATTAAAACAGACAAAAAAGTTAACAATAATAAACTTAATATTATAGTAGTAGAAGAAGTAGGAAACGGCCTAATTAAGACAATTGATTTAGAAGATATTAAAAAATATTTGAGGTGATTATATGAGTACTTTTGGAAAAGCAATTGAAATAAATCTCTTTGGAGAATCACATGGTGACTCAATAGGTATCATAATAAACAACTTACCCGCTGGAATTAAATTAGACTTTGCTAATATAGACCACGAACTCTATAAAAGACGCCCAAAATCGAATATATCCACTCCGAGGCAAGAAAAAGATGAATATAAAATCATAAGCGGTTATTATAATGACTATACTACTGGTACGCCATTAACCATTGTCATCGAAAATAAAGATACAAGATCAAAAGATTATTCTAATGATTTCTTAAGACCCTCTCACGCTGACTTCACTTCGCATGTAAAATATAATGGTTTTGAAGATTATAGAGGTTCTGGACATTTTAGTGGACGCATAACAACACCATTAGTTATTCTTGGTGCAATTTCAAATCAATTATTAAAACAAAAGGGAATTATCATCGGGTCTCACATTGATAGTATAAAAGATATTGAAGATAATGAATTTAGTGATTACAAATCGTTTGAATCTATTCTTAAAACTCTTAATTCTAGTGATTTTCCGGTATTAAATGAAAACATAGTAAAGTCATATAAAGAAACAATTCTCAGAGCAAAAGAAAATAAAAACAGTGTTGGTGGTATCATTGAAACAATGATACTTGGATTGAATCCTGGCTATGGGAATCCATTCTTTAATTCTATTGAAAGTACTCTTGCACATTTACTATTTAGTGTCCCTGCTGTAAAGGGTGTAGAGTTTGGAAAAGGGTTTAGTATTACTAAACTATGTGGTAGTGAAGCCAACGATGAGTTCTATATTGACAACAACACCATTAAAACAAGAACAAATAATTCCGGTGGAATACAAGGTGGTATTTCAAATGGAATGCCTATTACATTTAAAACTGCAATTAAACCAACAGCTTCAATTGGGTTACCTCAAAAAACCGTAAACATAGATACTATGGAAGAAACATCCTTATCACTTTTAGGAAGACACGACCCTGCAATAGTACATCGTGTAATTCACGTTATTAATGCAATGGCATCATATGCAACATTAGAAATTATTTGTCGAAACGAGGGCTTTTCATGGATAAAATAGAAGATTTAAGACAACAAATCGACATTATAGATGATGAATTAATGAAGTTATTAAGTAAAAGATACACTGTCTCGGAGAAAATAGGGACAATTAAATCTATTTCAAAAATAGAAGTTTTAGATAAAAAAAGGGAAAATTACGTCCTAAGTAAAGCAAAGAAATATAACTATTCTCAACAACTTGAATTAGTTTATAAAACAATAATGAGCGAGAGCAAAAACATCCAAAAAAGGTAGTGTTTTTATGTATGGACTTATAGGAAAGAAGTTATCACACAGTTTCTCAAAAGAAATTCATGAGAAGCTTCACAGTGAAACATATAATCTAATTGAACTTGATCAATTAGATGATTTTTTCAAGTCCAAACAATTTAACGGATTAAATGTAACTATCCCTTATAAACAAAGTGTTATAAAATATATTGATTTTTGCAGCAATATCGTAAAAGAAACTAACTCAGTTAATACAATAATCAATAAAGGTGGTTTCTTGCATGGTTACAATACAGACTATACAGGATTAGAATTTTTACTTAACCATTATAATATAACTATAAAAAATAAAACCATTCTAATACTAGGAAACGGTGCAACAAGTAGGACAGTGGAAGTTTTATGTAATAATCTTGGATCAAAAAAAGTTATAAAGGCAGCTAGAAATCCAAAAGATAAAGAAGTGTTATTTTCGGAACTAAATAAATATAACCACGCCAATGTTGTGATTAACGCTACACCAAACGGTATGTATCCAAATAACAACGATGATTTGTTGATTGATTTAGAACAATTCAGTAATCTGAGTGCCGTGGTTGATTTAGTATATAATCCCCTAGAGACTAAACTTATTTCAAAAGCAAAGTCATTGAATGTATTGGGGGTAAATGGCTTAATGATGCTAGTTAGTCAAGCTGTTCACTCTTGTGAGTTATTCCATAATCAAAAATATAAAAGTTTTGTAACAATAGATATTTACAAAAGTATATTGTTTAATATGCTAAATTTCGTTCTTATAGGAATGCCTATGAGCGGAAAGTCCTTTTATGCTAGATCGATATCCCGTGCATTTAATAAGAAGATTACTGATATTGATTTAGAAATTAAACACAAGGTTGGTATGAGTATCCCAAAAATCTTTAAAACACAAGGAGAAAATCAATTTAGAAAGATTGAAACAGAAATAATAAAAAATATTTCCAAAGACCTTAAACAAGCCATTTCCACTGGAGGAGGTTCTATTCTAAATGCAAAAAACATAGACTATCTACGTCAGAATGGTATAATAATATTCTTAGATGCCTCATTAAATGTACTTAAGGGAATGAATCCTAGAAATAGACCGTTGTTAAAAAATCCCAACAATTTGGAAAAATTATATAGTGATCGACATCATTTGTATAAAAAATATGCTGATATCACTATTGAAAAATTAGTAATGGATGAAAAGATAGTTTTAAAAATGATCGAGGTGAAAATAGATGAATATATTAATACTAAATGGTCCTAATTTGAACATGATTGGTATTAGAGAACCTGAAGTATATGGGTATAAAACATATTCAGATTTAGAAGATTATTTAAATGGATTAAAGTCTAAATATTCAATCAAATTAGATATAAAGCAATCAAATTTAGAAGGTATTCTTATAGACTTATTGCATTATGGTAATGACAGATTTGATGGAGTGATACTCAATGCTGGAGCCTTTACCCATTATTCTTATGCATTGTATGACGCTATAAAGTCTATTCAAATACCGGTTGTAGAAGTACATTTGTCTGACATCACAAAAAGAGAAGAGTTTAGAAAAATATCAGTAATAAAAGATGCATGTGTAACAAGTATTATGGGACTAGGATTTCAGAGCTATGAAGAAGGAATTAAATTTTTATTGAAAGAGGGTATAAATAAATGATAGTTAAAATAAAAAAGAATGCAGAAAAAAAGAATATTGACGAACTCTTACAACATTTAGAGAATAAAGGGTTTGATATTCACTCTAGTTTTGGTGAATCGGTTGAAATTTATGGTGTTGTCGGTGATACAGCAGCATTTGATATTAGAAGTTTATACGCATATGCATGCGTTGAGAGTGTTATTCGTATCCAGGAACCATTTAAAAAGGTAAACCGTAAGATTAAGAGCGAAGACACAATAATCGATGTAAAGGGTGTTTTAATAGGTGGTAACAACGTTGTTGTAATGGCTGGACCATGTAGTGTTGAATCATATGAACAAGTTGAAATAATCGCTAAATCAGTTAAAGAATCTGGTGCAACTATATTACGTGGTGGAGCGTTTAAACCACGTACATCACCTTATGCTTTCCAAGGTATGGGTGTTGAAGGATTAAAAATATTAAGAAATGTTGGAGATAAATATGGTTTACCAATTGTTTCTGAATTGATGGACACTAAACATATTGATGATTTTGTTAAATATGTAGATATAATTCAAATAGGTGCAAGAAATATGCAGAATTTTGCTTTGTTAAAAGAACTGGGTAAAATTAATACTCCTATCTTATTAAAAAGAGGATTTGCAAACACTATTGAAGAATGGTTAATGAGTGCTGAGTACATAATGTCAGGTGGTAACGAAAATGTTATCTTATGTGAACGAGGTATCCGTACTTTTGAACCTTATACTAGAAATACATTAGATATTTCTACAATTCCTGTAATCAAAAAACTAAGCCATTTACCAATAGTTATAGATCCATCTCATGCAGCTGGGAAATGGGATTTAGTTGAGAGTTTATCTTTAGCTAGCGTTGCAGGTGGTGCTGATGGATTAATCATTGAAGTGCACCATAAACCAGAAGAAGCTATGAGTGATGGTGCACAATCTTTAAAACCTAAAAAATTTGAAGATTTAATTATTAAAGCACGTTTAATTGCTGAAGCAATAGATAAAACAATATAGGAAAAAGATTATCCATCCGGATAATCTTTTTTTATGTAGGCAAATATATGATAATTTGTATCTAGTAACCCCGCTGTCAATTCGCTCGTATTATGGTGACTAGAAGAAAAAGGCAGATTGTAAGTAACCTCACCAACAAAAATATCCATTACTATAATTGTCTTGGTTTTGCCTGAGGCCAAAATAGTTTTGTAATATCTGCTTTTTTTGGCTTTAATTGATAAAGTCTTTGATTTGTTATTACACTTTCTAATCCTCCAAAGCCTTCTAGATATTCGCCAACCTTAAGATATGTTAAATTATACTTTAATGCTCGTGAGACATCCTTGAAGTTCATTCTTGTATATAGTGCTGTTTGTATTTTGTATCTTTTAGCTATTTTCAATAAGTAATTAAGTCTATTTTCTTCCCATTCTCCACCTAAAAATAAAATACATGAAATTTGGTTTATATATTTTTCAATTAAACTAATAAATATTTGATCTGTTAGTAATTCTCCATTATTTTTATCATGTAGAAAAGGACTATGGCAATTTTTACATGGCCCTTCGCACCCTGTGATAGAAAACGCTAAAGTTATTTCTCTAGGTATCTCATTAAAAACAATAGAATATTTATGATAACGCATTAGCACTATATCTTTTCTCTGCCTCTTTTTGTCTATCTTTTGAAAAGTTTTTTATTCTTTTAAGATATCCTATTACCCTAGTTGCGTAGTCTACATCATAACTAGAACACATTGGGCATTTATTATGTGTAGCTTTGTCAATGTGCCCACATGCATTACATATTGTATTTAAAACATTAATTGTCCAATAATTTGTCTTATTAATTGCAGCAATTTTTAGCATCTTTAGATATTGCTCATAATCTAGATGTTCATCTAGATTTAAATGTAGTGCACTACCACCATCTAAATATTTTATATATCTTTCCCCATGCAAAATGAATTTATCAACTGGATTTGTCGTTTCATCTTCAACAACATAAAAGTAACTGTTGTAACATTCTCTTTTTACTTGTAAATTATCATTTCTATCCCATAATGCATTTTTAACCCCTAAGTTCTCAGCAGGTACAAATTCTGTATTAAACATTACTCCATAATTTTTCTTTGCAAGCTTATTTTCATCATAAATTGGTTTCAAGATTTTATTAACAAAATCATTATACTTATTATTATCATTTATTTCTATATTTAAAAACTCAGCGGCCTCAACAAGTCCATTAACCCCTATGGTTAGAAATTGTTTTTCTAGAGAAATAAATCCTGCATTATATGCTGGAAGCAAATTCTTTTTAAGAAAATCCTTAATTATTGAGAGATATGCATATTGATATTTATGAACCTTTTTTATCTGTTCTTTGATATCTATATTCTTTTGGACTATTCTGTTTAAATTCATAGTAATTACATTGATACTTCCTGTAGATACCCCACCCGCACCTAAAGAGTAACTAAATGTATTATCACTAAATTCATTTCTAAGGCGACAACAAGAAGCTAAACTATCTGCTTTTTCGCTCATATAAATAAACATACTTTGACCTTCACTTAATTCCTTGGCTGTAACCCTTCTATATTCTTCATCATAAACATCATTATCCTTTGTTAACAGTGCCATTGTAACAACAGGAAAAGTCAAGAGTGATTTTTGTCTTTCAGAATTAAACCACGATAAAAACTTCTGTTGAAGTCTGTTTATGCTGTCCCAATTAGGTTTATTCCCATCAGGGAAAACAAAATCAGAGAATAGGGCCTGAAAATAATATTTATCAAATACCGTAATATTCCAAAATACACTTTGATATCCCCTAGCTGCAGCTGGTTGATTGATTGAATAAACAACTTGTTGAAAATATCCCTCAAGTTTTTTCTCAATAGTCTTGGGATTTTTCCCTAAAGCAACAACTTTATTATATTCCAGGTAATAATCATCACCCCATTCTTTACTAGCATAATAATCAAAATACATTAAAAACTCTACTGTTGCAATTGCTCCGGCGAATTGACTTGCAAGTGCAAATACTAGATTGATAAATGACCCACAAAAAGAATCAATGTTTTTGGGAGGTTTTGAATCTCCTCCTAAACTTTGTAATCCTTCTAACAAGAAAGGATACATACTTACACTAGCGCAGTAAGGTTTTAAAGATGTTTCATCATGTGTATATATTTCATGTGATTCAAGTTGCCTAATATATTCTTTACTTAAGTCTTCGTTGTATAAACTTTTTATCTTTTCGTACATTAAGTGTCGATTTAGTAAGATATTGTCAAACTTATTTATTTCGACACTTAATGTCGCAATATTTTTAGAGGTTACATTAGCATTTGAATCATATTTTGATGCTGTTGCTGCATTCCCTTCCCCAATATAATTTTCAATTATTTCAATGTTTCTTTGTATAGTAGTTTTCATAATATTTTCTCCTTTTGTAATAATAAACTCTCCTTTATAGTTTTCATGTAATATATTTTACTTTGTCCTGTCTACTTTAAAGAAGTTACAAATCTGATGTATATTTTTTATTTCCTTCTCGATTTTAATTTTCTGTACCCGCCGTAAATAAGTTTAACATCATCTACAGTTATAACTACATTTTCTTGATAAGTCTTAAGCTCTTTTACCAGTAAATTAAGCCTTTTTCTTGGAATATAAAAAAGCAATATACTCCTTGGTAAAAACATCCCTTGAGCCTCTATAGTTGTTATTGCGTACCCTTTTCCTCGTAATATAGCTACTAAAGAATTCACATGATCTCTTATTACATTAGCTTCAACACGCACATTGCCAAGAGCTATTTTATTTTCAATAACAGTTCCAATAAATTGTCCCCCTGCAAAACCTGCAGCATAAACAAGTGCTTTTATGGGATCGTTTGATATCCCTATTAAAACAGTAGTAACCAAAAACAACCATAACAATATTTCAAAAAATGAAAGGAGTGATCCTATTAATTTCTGTCCCCTTGTTATTAGAATGATTCTAACAACCTCAACCGATACTTCAATCATCTTTTAAAAAAATATCATTAAATATAAGGCTATCGATCCTCGAAATACAGATGTTATTTGTTCTAAAGCAATCATACTAGCCACCTTTTTTTATAATTTATCATTAATTTCCCAAAACAATTATCTCTACCTAACAGTAAAAATTATTAATTAATATGATTTACTAATAAATTCTATTTCAGATATATTATTTATTTTATTTGCGTATAATGCCGCTATTAGAGAGTAGTTTGAAATCATATTTGTAAAATCAAATAAAACATCTTCAACAATTATGCCTTCCGTTTTTACTTGGTACATTTTTCTTACTACTTCTTTTCCTAAACATCTAGCAATATGTAAACTAGACGCCAATGAAGAACCTTGTGGAATCACAAATTTTGGATCGCACTTTGTGTATTCTTCATAGAACTCACAACGAGCCTTCAAAAAGGAGACGTGACTCCCATCAATTGATATTTTTCCTCGAATACTGCCATTTAAATGATATACAAGTTCTGTAATAAATATTAGTTCATTTTTGAAGTTACCTTTAGCCAAACTTGCACAGAAACCCAGTTGAGACGCCAACTTATCTGTTAAAATCTCAAATTCTACTTTTTTACTTTCCTCATATAGGAAAGGACAACATAATTCATTTCTCATCTTTTCTCCTTTTCTGTATTCTCTAGGCAATAAAAAAAGACCCTTCTCCAAAAAAAGAAAAAAGCCAACGCAATTAAGCATCATCTCATTACCCAGGAGAATACTATTATTTATGGTAGGTCTACCGACTTAATTTCATCCTACTTTGCACCTTCCCGCTAAAAGCAGTGGTATTTTGCATTTCGTCCATATTACGGTTGCTGGGACAGCTTGAGATTTAAACTCAATTCCCTGTTATGTACAATGTACACCATAAAAATATTTGATTACTAAAATTATATCACTTGTCGTATGTCAATGCAACAAGTGATATAATTCAAATTAATTTTATCTTAGTTTCACTGCTTTATATATTAATAAGTGTCAAATACTAATTGTATTTGACACTTACTTTTATTTAAACATATTTTTTAAAACTACTGTTTGTTTTCTGTCTGGTCCAACAGAGAACATAGCTAAATCAATATTTGATAATTCACTTATTTTATTCAAATATTGTTGTGCATTTACTGGTAAATCGCTAAACGAGGTAGTTGTTGTTATATCTTCGTTCCATCCTTCTAACTCGATATATATCGGTTCACATCTTTCAAAATCACTAATACTGGCTGGAACATAATCAATAATTTCTCCCTCCAATTTATATGCTACACATATTTTCAGTGTATCAATGCCTGATAAAACATCTAACAACATTACACTGAGACCTGTTATCCCACTAATACGTCTTGTATGTCTTAATACTACAGTATCTATCCAGCCAATTCTTCTTGGTCTTCCTGTAGTTGTTCCATATTCGTGTCCGACATCTCTTATATTCTCTGCAACATCATCTTCAAACTCAGTTACAAAATATCCTGAACCAACTCTAGTAGAATATGCTTTTGTAACTCCCAAAATCTCGTTAATGTATTTAGGGGAAATACCTGTGCTAAGCGGTACAGAAGCCGCAGTTGGCGAACTAGATGTTACAAAAGGATATGTTCCATGATCTAAACATAGTAAAGCCCCTTGTGCACCTTCAAACAGTACTTTTTTTCCTTCTTCTAACATATTGTTTAGTAATAACCCTGTATCTTTAACATATTGTTTAATTAGATTACTATACTCTTTATATTCATTATATACATCTGCTGTCTCTATTAGAGGTTTACCAAATAGTTTAAACAGTTTATTATAATATTCTAAGTTATCTTGCAGTTTATCTTTAAAAACATCTAAATCAATAAAATCACAAACTCTAATTCCAATTCTTGATGATTTATCGTTGTAAGCTGGGCCAATCCCTTTATTGGTTGTTCCAACCTTTTTATTATCCTTTTTTAAATCTTCAAATAATCCATCTAATTGGACATGATATGGTAAAACTATGTGTGCTCTATCAGAAATCGCTAGTTTAAAATCATTGATTCCTCTACTTTTTAGCATTTCAAGTTCTTCAATTAGTGCTTTAGGATTTATTACCATCCCATTAGCTAAGACATTTACCGTATCTTTCCTAAATATTCCTGAGGGAACTAAATGCAAAGCATATTTCTTATCGTCAAACACAATTGTGTGTCCAGCGTTATTACCCCCTTGAAATCGTACTACGGCATCAGCTTCTTTAGCAAGGAAATCAGTTATTTTACCTTTTCCTTCATCTCCCCATTGGGTTCCTACAACTACAACACTATTCATAATTTCCTCCTATATTGTATTAATTATATGTCTTGCTATCCAAACTCCGTTTGCCCCTGCTTGCGCTAAACCACGCGTTATTCCAGCTCCGTCTCCACCTAAATATAATCCTTTTACTGGAGACTCGAAGTTTTTATCAACTTTTACTCTTGCACTATAAAATTTTGCTTCTACACCATAAAACAATGTATGTTCACTTGCAATACCTGGGGTTACTTTATCTAAAGCTTCTATCATTTCCATAATAGCTTTCATTGTATTATATGGTAATACTAACCCTAAATCACCTGGTACAGCTTCTTTAAGAGTTGGAACAACAAATCCTTCTTTCAAGCGCTTTTCCGTTGTTCTTCTACCTTTGATTATGTCACCATATTTCTGAATAATGATTGATCCATTACTTAACATATTTGCTAATCTACTTACTTCATTAGCAAATTCATTTGGTTGATTGAATGGTTCACTAAAACTATGTGAAACTAATAATGCAAAGTTAGTATTTCTACTCCCTTTTTTAGGGTCGTGATAAGAATGACCATTTGCAACCATTGTTCCACTGTGGTTTTCAATAACTACGTGTCCACTTGGGTTTGAACAAAAAGTTCTAACAATGGTTCCAACACTTGCCCTATATATAAATTTACCTTCATAGAGGTTTTCATTGATTTCTTCCATAATCTCGTTATTTGTTTCTACTCTAACTCCAATATCTACTTGATTAGATTTACTTGGAATATTGTACTTTTCACAAATCTTCTTAAGCCATGATGATCCATCGCGTCCTGGTGCAATAACTACTTTTTTTGCATAAGCAGTATCTCCACCAAATTTTATTCCTTTAACAGTGCCATCTACCACTATTAAATCAGTCACTTCTGTTTTATATTTCATATCGACTTTACTTTCCAAAGTCTTATAAATTCTTTTTAGGATTTCTAAATTTTCTTCTGTTCCTAAATGTCTTACTTTTGATCTTAAAAGTTTAAGACCTACTGCCATACCTTTTTTCTCTATCTCTTTAACTTTAAGAGTTGTTGGATCAGTAATAACCTTTGAAGCCCCATGTTCTAAATTTATTGAATCAACATAGTTAATTAGGCCTTCTACAACATCTCTTTCAAGGTACTCAGTCATCCATCCGCCAAACTCACTTGTTATATTAAATTTGCCATCTGAATACGCTCCTGCTCCACCAAATCCACTGGTGATTGAACAAGCAGGAGAGCAGCCACTTACTCCTTTTTTGTCTTGTGGGCATTTTGATATTTTCTTTTCCAATATTGGACAATGTCTAGAAAATATATCAACGCCTTTATCTACTAATAACACTCTTAAATCTGGTTTTTTAACAGTTAATTCATAGCTTGTAAAAATACCTGCAGGTCCAGCTCCAACTACAATAATATCGTAATTATATTCCATATTAGTATCCTCCTTAAAAATAAAAAAATGTACCCAACATACAGGTACACGAGTAGCGTACTCTATTATTAATTGCTTGGTACGCCATTTAAGTTATTTTCCAATTAAATATTAACAAACTTTATATGTGTTGTCAATAAAACAATTTTTTTTATAATATTAGTAAGTATAATAAAAAGGGCTACAAACAGCCCTTTTACAATAATTACATAATCTCTAATAATTCCACAATATAAAAAAGATAGTGTTTATCTAATTTTATTGTATCAATAATAATATTTAATTTGTCTAAACGATAAGTGAATCTAATAAACTTACTTATATCATTTGCTTTCATGAACAAGTATTCACCGTTTATATTTTGTGATTTTTCTTTAGAAATAATAAAACTAATATTGTTTTTTGTTTCTCTTATTTTTTCTATCCCATGTTTCATAGCTAGATGTTCAAATAGTTTCTCATACATATATAATATTACTTCTTTTGATGGAATACCAAATCTATCTTTTAGTTCATCTATTAGTGAATTAATATCTTCTTTAGACTGGATATTAGCTATTTTACGGTGTATTTCTATTTTTATAAAATCATTTTTTACATAGTTATCATCAATGAATTTATTTACTTGAACTTTAATTGTTGGTACTTGAGGTATCTCTTCAGGATCAACTTTTTCTCCTCTTTGTATAGCAATTTCATCTTTTAGCATTCCTAAATATAGATCAATTCCTATACTATCCATGAATCCTGATTGTTCACTACCTAAAATGTCTCCTGCTCCTCTTATTGATAAGTCTCTTATGGCTATTTTGAATCCACTTCCCAATTCAGTAAATTCTTTTATTACTTTTAATCTTTTGATTGCTTCTTCAGTTAATTGTTTGTTTTTAGCATACATTAGATATGAATATGCAATTCTGTCACTTCTTCCAACTCTTCCTCTTATTTGGTAAAGTTGTGAAAGACCAAGTCTATCCGAATCGTGAATAAGTAATGTATTTGCATTGGGAATATCAATTCCTGTTTCAATTATTGTTGTGGATACTAATACGTCGTATTCTTTATCTAAAAAGCTTTCTATTACATTTTCCAATTTAATTCTACTCATCTTCCCATGTGCAAAACAAACTCTTGCTTCAGGGACTAGTCTTTGGATTTTATTAGCTACAAGATTTATGTCTTCTACTTTATTATACAAATAAAATACTTGTCCATCTCTAGCCAATTCCCGGTATATTGCATCTCTTGTAATTGTGTCATTTCTCTCTAAAACATATGTTTGAATTGGATATCTATTTGCAGGAGGCGTTTCCAATAAGCTCATGCTTTTAACTCCCATTATTGCCATTTGTAAAGTTCTTGGAATTGGAGTTGCACTCAATGATAAAACATCAATGTTTACTTTGATTTCCTTTATCTTTTCTTTGTGTTCTACACCAAATCTTTGTTCTTCATCTATTATAAGGAGTCCTAAATCACTAAAAGCGATGTCTTTAGATAATATCCTATGTGTTCCTATTATGATATCAACATTTCCTAACTTAATTTGTTCTAAAATTTTCTTTTGTTTTGATTTAGTGATAAACCTGTTTAGTAGTTCTACTTTAATACCATGTTTGTCCAATCTATCTTTAAAAGTATGGTAGTGTTGACGGGTAAGCACTGTAGTAGGGGCTAAATATGCAACTTGTTTATTATCTAAAACTGCTTTAAAAGCTGCTCTTATTGCAACTTCTGTTTTACCATATCCTACATCACCACATAATAACCTATCCATAGGCATTGAGGATTCCATATCTTTTTTTATATCTTCTATAGAACTTAATTGATCAACTGTCTCTTGGTAAGGAAAATCAGCTTCAAATTCAATTTGTAAATCAGTATCCTTACTAAATGCGAATCCTTTTGCTTCTTCTCTTGCTGCATATAATTTTATTAATTTATCAGCAATATCTTTTATTTTCTTTCTTACTTTTTGTTTTGTTTTAGCCCATTCTGCTCCGCCTAATTTATTTAATCTAGGATTTAATCCTTCACTACCAACGAATTTTTGAATTAGTTTAATATTTTCTATTGGAATATAAAGGGAATCATCACCTTTATATGCAATATGTATATAGTCATTAGTATTTTTACCTAAAGTCATGGTTATTACACCTAAAAATCTACCAATACCATGATCATAATGAACTATATGATCTCCTTTTTTAAGTTCTTCTACATTTGTTAATTTTTTTGTATCTTTAATTGAAGATTTATATCTAGCCTTTTTAAGTTCTTTTCTTTTAAATAGATTGTCTTCGTTTAGTAATATAGTATTTATATCAAACAACTCAAAACTAACTGCATTTTCTTCAACTATTAAGTTTACTCTTTTTTTTTGAATTTGATCATTTCTACCAATTATTGAGTAATTTATTTTTTCATCAATGAGATTTACAAATTGTTTAAGATTCTTATCATTATTAAATGCAACAATTAAAGTTGTATACTTATCATACTTTTTAAAATCAGAAATAGCCATGTGAATATTGTTATTATAAAGTGTCGTTTCTTTTGCTCTAACGTTAATAACATTAGATTTAGTACTAATTTTACTATCTCCAAAAACGTCTAAATATAGCGATTTACCGTTATAAATATAGTTAAAATCTTTAATTAGATCAAATCCAACTTTAGGGTAGTCTTCTGTATTTTCATACCAGTCAGTTATATCTCTAACTATCTCACTATAATTATCTTTAATTTTCTTATGATCCCAGTAAACTACCGTTTTATTTCCTAGGTAATCAACAATCGTTTCTGGTTTATCAACTAAAATTGAAATATATCTTGAAAGTTTTTCAATATCGTTATGATTTTCTAAGTTCTCTAAATCATTTTGTATTCTAGTTAATGTATCATCATTAAAAGAATTATTTTTGATTTTTAAATTGATTTTATCTTTTATTATGCTTAACTCTTCGTCTGTATAGAAAAACTCGTATAGTGGGTAAATATCAACGTTTGTAGTCTTTATGTTTGATCTTTGTGTATTAATATCAAAATACCTAATAGAATCTACTTCATCATCAAAAAAGTCTATTCTTATAGGATTTTCTGAGTTAAGTGGGTAAATATCTAAAATACTACCTCTTAAACTAAATTCTCCCTGTTTTTCTACACTTAATTCTCTTTTATATCCATATGAAATTAATTGTTTGGGTAAAGTGTCTAAATCTAATACATCACCCTTTGAAAGTCTTAGTATAGCGTTTTCCCACATAGAAATCGGTAATTGATACTTTAGTAATCCTGTGGTGTTTGTCACCACTATACTTTTCTTTTTTTCTATTATCTGTTTAATTGTATTTATTCTTTCAAACTTAAATTCCTTACTCATTGCGAGCATTTCTGTAGTAATAAATTCATCTTGAGGATAAAATGACAAGTTGTCTTCTTCTAATATTTCAGATAGACTATCATATACCTTTTGTGCTTTATATAAATTAGGAGTAACTATTAATATTGATTCAGTCCCTTTTTTAAACAAATATGTCAACAGTAAAAGACTAATATTGTCATTCGTATTAGTAATATATAGTTCATCATTTGCTAAATATTTCTTTAATAAAGTACCAAAGTAAGGGGTTTCCCCTAAGTAATTAAATATTTTGTTCATTATATCAACTCCACGCACTGATAGCGAATCCCTTAATTGAGTAGGGGTTCGCTTTTTTATAAAGATATCTTATCATATGGATTATATTTAAGCAAACAAAAAAGCCAATGCTGGCTTCTTAAATGTTTTTTTATTTAAAAGTTCAATCCACCAAATCCCCATATTAGAATACTTACAATTCCTAAAAATCCAAATAATCTGGCATCTTTTCTTGGATTATGAAAGAAGAATAAAAGGATTCCAACTATTGGTATAAATAGGCTAACTAAGGCTAATACTAATCTTCTGTTTTCTTTAGACATAATTACCTCCTTGCTTTTTATTTATTATATCATGTATGAATAATAAATAAAATAAAAAAGCCTTAAAGGCTTAGTTATATTTTGTCATTATATGTTTAAATTCCATATCATTACTGAAATCTTCAATGATATCAGTTATTTTACTATATATTGGATCTATAATTTCAATTTCTTTTTTGCTAAAGCTACTTAGAACATAGTTTTTTGTTTCTACTAATGGGTTTTTATCAATTCCCACTCTTACTCTTTTAAACTCTTCAGTTTTTAAATGGCTAATAATAGATTTAATCCCATTATGCCCGCCTGCGCTACCTTTTTCTCTTAATCTTGTTTTACCAAGAGGAAGATCTAAATCATCATAAATTACTAATACATCTTTAATTTCAATATCGTAATAATCAATAACTGCTTTAATACTTATACCTGAATTATTCATAAAAGTGTGTGGTTGTAATAATATCAAATCCCCTACTTTAAGAGATTTACCATTAAATTTTCTTTCTTTTTTTAATTTAAGACTATGAGTTTTTGAATATCGATCAATACTAATGAACCCAATGTTGTGCTTAGTTTTAGAATACTTTTTTCCTGGGTTTCCTAATCCTACAACTAACTTCATTTTATCTCCTCTTTGGTTTAATTACTAAGTGTCTTCCGTGTCCTTCACCTTCAGAAACTGTTCTTACATCTCGCCAATCAGAAAGTTTTGTGTGAATAATTCTTCTTTCATAAGCATTCATTGGTTCTAATTTAGCTTCAATTCTTGATCTAGCAACCTCTTTAGCCGTTTTAGTAGCAAGAATTTCTAATTGTCTTTTACGGTTTTCTTTATATCCACCTATATCAACTAATACTATTAATCTTTCAGCACTGTAAGAATTAACTATATTTCTTATATAGAATTGAATATTTTCCAAAGTTTTACCATTTTTACCAATAAGTAGTGGGTTTTCAGATGAATTAATCTGATAAGATATTTCAATATCATTTCGTCTTTTCATTTCAATTTGAGTTTCTATTTCCATATTTTGAAATAGTTCAACAAGAGTATTATATCCCATTTCAGCTGGGTCAACATTTACAGATGCCTCAACTAGGTTGTTCATTTTAAGTTTCAGCATACTTTTTTTCTCTAAAACTACAATATCAATAAATTCTTTTTTTATTCTTAATTCTTTAGAAGCATAATCTAAAGCTTCATCTAAATTTTTAATTTCAAATTGGAGTTTTTTCATATTTATACCTCCTAGTACTTGTCTTGAGTCTGTTGCATTTTTTTATATGTAGATCTTCTATTCATATAAGTTTGTAAGAATTGATATGCATTACCAACTACCCAATAAAGAGCTATACCAGCATTTTGAATAGCAATACTCACTAACATAATAACCATGAAATAAGACATCATTTTCATAGTTTTTTCGGACTGTTGAGCTTTGTCTGATTTGAATTTTTTGTTTTGTAAGTAGTCTGGTTTTTTCATTGAATAACGTTGATAGAAAAACATTAATGCCCCAACTAATACAGGCAAAATGTATAGTGGATCTGGTCCGCCTAAATCTTTTATCCATAAAAACGAGAAATTAAGATCAGTATAATTTTTTACTCCTGCAGTTACAACTCCATCAATCATACCATCACTTAGTGGTACTCTTCTAACTACTTGATACATAGCTATAAATATTGGCATTTGTAAGAATGGAAGTAAACATCCTAGTGGGTTAATTCCATAATTTTTATAAATTGCCATTGTTTCAGCTTGCATTTTCTTTTGCGATGCTTCGTCTGATTTACCTTGGTATTTTTCTTTCAATTTATCTAATTCAGGTTGAGCTCTTTGCATATTTGTTGTTAGTGCATTACTCTTTGCATAAATTGGCCACCCAATTGTTCTAACTAATAGTGTAACAATTATTAACCCAACAAAATAGTATCCTCCACCTAAATTACTAACCCAATAAGTTAGGTCTGATATTTGTTCAATACCCCACTGTAGCCAACCCCAACCTCCTGGAGCTCCTACTGGTGATGTGTAAGTGTCTGTTTTACAACCACTTAACATTATTACTAATACAGCTGTAAGTACTAATAATTGTAATCTTGTTGTATTCTTCATTCTTTCACCTCTAAAATGTTTAATTTTTTAACCAATGATTTAATTAAATCCTTGCTTTCATTAAAACTAAGAGTGTTAGCTTTATTTCTAACAACAATAAATAAATCATATTTATCCATAATATCCATTTTAGATATTATTTCTCTGACTTGCCTCTTGATTTTATTTCTATAAACAGCATTACCGTATTTCTTAGAAACACTTACAGCAAAACGAAAATGAGTATTCTCATGGTTTTTATTTTTATATATAACAAAGTGCCCATTGGCTTTACTTTGTTTTATTCTCATAATCTTTTCTATTTCGCTGCTTTTCTTAACTCTGTATTCTTTTTTCATAAAATCACCTACTAAAATAAAAATCACCTAAAAAAGTATTATATTTTTCAGGTGAGTTCAAGTTTATATATAATATTGGTTTTCCGTGTTGTTTAAGACTATTCGTCAGAAACAGTAAGTTTTTTGCGGCCTTTTGCTCTTCTTCTTGCTAATACTCTTCTGCCAGTTGGAGAAGCCATTCTTGACATAAATCCGTGAGTCTTAGCTCTTTTACGTTTATTTGGTTGATATGTTCTTTTTGGCATATTCAACACCTCCTACATCTAATGTATAAAACCATGCTACACAATTATATATGCGATAAAGTGTAGTGTCAATAGTAATGTTAAAAAAATAATTTTGTTTAAAAATAAAAAAAAGTTATCCACACTCGTTTTTGGGTTTATTTCGTGTTATTTAGTGGGTATTATGTGCGTATGTGAATAATGTGGATTACGCTATTGTGGATTTGTTTATATCCTACTTATATCCCTTATCTGGGCTGTATAACAAAATGTGGATAACATGTAAAACCGGTTACATAAATTTAATTATCCACATTTTAGGTGGAGAACTTTTCATTTTATACACATACTTTTTATGGTATATTTTTTAGTGGATAGACAGAGGTGAAATTAGTGGATAATTACAATAAAATATGGGATGAAATTAAGAATGATTTAGAAAATGACTTAGATGATTTAGTATATACTGATATTTTTGCTCCAGTAAATACTGTTTTTAAGGTTGTTAATAATTATATATATATTGTTGCCCCTAACGACTTTGTAAAAAAGAGAATTGAAATGCTTTATTTACAAAGGTTAGATAGATATTTAGAAAACAAATTTGATGAAGTATACAAGTTTAGAATCATGACTGCGGATCAAGCTGATAAAGAATTATCAGATTCCAAAGACTTTTCAATCGTAGATGCTGAACCTAATTTAAAAGACAAATATCTTCAAGGAAATTTAAATGCAAGTTATAATTTTGATAGTTTTGTAGTTGGTAATTCTAATAGATTGGCTTATACAAGTGCAATAAAGGTTGCTGATCAACCCGGTGTTGTAGCAAATCCCTTATACATCTTTGGTGATGTAGGTCTTGGGAAAACGCATTTAATGCAGTGTGTAGGTAATTATATATTAGAAGGAGACATGAAAAAGAAAGTTTTATATGTTAAAACTGATCAATTTGTAGAAGAATTCGTTAGATCAGCTAGTAAAAACAAGTTTGATGAATTTAAAGTGAAATATCATGATGTAGATGTTTTATTAATAGATGATATTCAATTTTTAGCTAAAAAAGAAAAATCACAAATTGAATTCTTTAAATTATTTGAAGCTTTACATGGTACACAAAAACAAATTGTTGTTACTTCAGATAGATCTGCTCATGAATTAAAAGACATAATGTCACGATTAACATCTAGATTTGAATGGGGTGTTACAGTAGATATTAATCGTCCAGATTTAGATCACAGAATAAAGATTTTAAAGAAAAAGTTAATGGCTGAAACTTCAGATTCATCTATGATTCCAAACGGAGTTTTAGAATATATTGCAAGTGTGTTTGATAACAACGTTAGAGAATTGGAAGGTGCATTAAAAAGAGTGTTATTTTATTGTACTGCTTTTAACCTAGATTTCAATGTAAAAAATGCAGAACTATCACTGGAAAGTCTTGTTAAACCGCGCTCTAGCGATAAATTCTTAAATGAAAATAAAATTAAAAATGTATTAAGTCTTGTAAGTGACTATTATAGAATTTCAACCATAGATTTAATATCAAAAAAACGAACGAGAAAATATGTTTTTCCAAGACAAATTGCTATGTATTTAATTAAAACTATTTACGATTTACCATATAAAAAAATTGGAACATACTTTAACAATAGAGATCATTCAACTGTAATGCATTCTGTTGAAAAAATTACTAATGAAATAGAGATGGATATAAATGTTAAAAATGATGTGGAAAAATTAAAGGTAAAATGTGGAGAAAACTAAAAATAATTATGATAAAAACCTATTTATATGGTATAATAAAGGCTAGTTTTAAAAAGTTTCCACATTTCCACACGACACTAATAATAATAATAAATAAAAAGATAAATTATATAGGGGTGATTTTATGAATTTTCAAATAAATAAAGACATTTTACTTAACAGTTTGATTACGGCTCAAAAAGCATTATCAAACAAAACACCTAATCCAGCTTTACAAGGAATAAAACTAGAAGTTTTAAGCGATCATTTAATTATTACTACAAGTAACTCTGATATAGCTATTAAATTAATAGTTAAAGATAATAACTTAAATATCAAAGAACAAGGTTCGATTCTTATTCCTGGTAAATATTTCATTGAAATTATAAGAAAACTTGATGGACTCAAAGTTTCTTTATCTTTAGTAGCTGACAATATGTTAAGAATAGAAGCTGACAGATCGGATATTACATTAAATATGATGGATATAAATGATTATCCAGAATTAGAATTTAGTGAAAAAGTTAAATCTGTTAAGATTAATGTTCGTACTTTAAAAACAATAATTAGACAAACAGCTTTTGCAACATCTTCTATTGAAAACAGACCTATATTAACAGGTGTTAATTTTAAAATTGATGGAAACAAATTAACAGCAATAGCTACAGATAGCTACAGGTTATCCATGAAAGTTATAGAGTTAACCGAAGTATATGAGCCATTAAACATAATTATTCCTGGGAAAAGTTTAGACGAGTTATTGAAAGTTTTAGAAAATAATAACGATATTGTAGAATTACATTTTGATAATTCAAAAATATTATTTAAATATGGGAATTTATTATTTCAATCTAGATTACTAGAAGGTAATTATCCAGAAACTTCAAAATTAGTTCCAACAGAATTTCCAATTATTATTAAGTTCAATAAAGAAACTTTATCAACAGCTATCGAAAGAGCAAGTTTATTGTCTAGTAGAGATGGAAACAATTCAATTGTAAAACTTCAACTAAAATCAGATAACATCGTTGAAATTACGTCTAACAGCCCTGAAATTGGTAAAGTGTTAGAAGAAGTCTATCCAGTAGACGAAATAGTAGGGACAACAATTAAGATAGCTTTTAGCTCAAAATACATACTAGAAGCACTAAAAATATTTAATTCAAGTGAAGTATCAATTAACTTTACTGGTGAAATCAGACCGTTTATAATTAAAGGTGCATACGACGAAGATATGATCCAATTAATTTTACCTGTTAGAACCGAATAAAAACAAAGTCCTTAGGGGCTTTTTTTTTCTGATTTTGTACTGTTTTTTCTTGTATATTATGTTGATATATTATATACTATATATAAATAATAATATATATGAAAGACAGTGGAGATTATGGAGAGAGTAAAAATAAATAGTGAATATATAACTTTAGGACAGTTTTTAAAGTATGTAAACATAGTATCTTCAGGTGGAATGGTGAAAGCTATTTTACAAGACACAAAAATCCATGTAAATGATATTTTAGAAGCAAGAAGAGGAAAAAAACTATATCCCGGTGACAAAATAGTTATTAAAGGTCATGGAGATTATAGGATTATCAAATAAATGAATGTTAAAAATTTAAATTTAACTAACTTTAGAAATTATATATCCTTCTCTTCAGAATTTAATGATTCAACAAATATATTTATTGGAAAAAATGCACAAGGAAAAACAAGTATATTAGAATCTCTATATGTTTTAGGTCTTACAAAATCTCACAAGCTAAATAAAGAGAGAGATTTGATTAGAATTGGGACTGAGTACGCGAAAATCAATGCTCTAATCAATTTAAATAACAAAGATATAGATTTAGATATAGTAGTATCAAAAGCCGGTAAAAAGGCAAAATACAACCAAATAGAATTAGATAGATTAAGTGATTATATAGGAATATTAAATGTTGTCATGTTTGCGCCTGAGGACTTAGATTTAGTTAAGGGAAATCCCCAAAGAAGGCGAAAATTTCTAGATTTAGAACTTGGACAGATATCAAGAGAATATTTGTATAACCTACAAAACTATCGTAAAATTTTAAAACAAAGAAATGATTTATTAAAGACCTTACAAAAAAAGAAGGATAAAGACTTATTGCTGTTGGATATAATAACAGATCAATTAGTTGGGTTTATGGAAAAAATTGTAAAACAAAGACAAGAATTTCTTGAAATTATAAAAAAACATGCTGACAGAATATATAAAAATATATCAAATTCAGAAGACAAATTTGTAATTAAATACTTACCAAGTATAAAAAAAGAATTTAAAAAAGAATTATCTAACAAATATCAATATGATATTATTACAGGAACTACTAATTTAGGAATACATCGAGATGATATTGAATTTTATATTAATAATACACCAATAAAAACACATGGATCACAAGGAGAAATGAGAACTGCGGTACTTTCAATTAAGTTAGCATTAATAGATTTTATACATCAATTTACCAACAATTATCCTATTTTATTATTAGATGATGTACTAAGTGAGTTAGATAAAGATAGACAAAACAGCTTACTTGAATATATTAAAGATAAAACACAAACATTTATAACTTCTACAGATATAAATGAAATAAACATTAAAAAAATTAAAAATTTTAAAGTTTTTATTATAGAAAACGGTGCAATAAAGGAGAGTGACAAAAATGAATGACAATTATGATTCTAGTAATATTCAAATTTTAGAAGGACTCGAGGCTGTAAAGAAACGACCAGGAATGTATATTGGGACAACGGGACCAAGAGGATTACATCATTTAGTTTGGGAAATTGTAGATAATTCAATTGATGAAGCGTTAGCAGGAGTAGCTACACACATCACTGTTGAGATATTACCAAATAACGTAATTAGAGTTGAAGATAATGGTAGGGGTATTCCAGTGGATATTCATCCAAAAACAGGACTTCCTGCAGTTGAGACTATCTTAACAACTTTACATGCTGGTGGTAAATTTGATCATGATTCATATAAAGTATCTGGAGGTTTACATGGTGTTGGGGCAAGTGTTGTTAATGCACTTAGTGAATGGATGGATGTCGAAATTCACAAAAACGGTAAAAAATACACACAAAGATATGAGTACGGTTTTACTGTAACTAAAGTAATTGAACACGGTCCTAGTGATAAAACAGGAACTACTATATGGTTTCAGGCAGATCCTTTAATATTTAAAGAAACAACAACATATGAATATGAAATACTAAGAAATAGAATTCAACAGTTGGCTTTCTTAAACCGCGCATTAACTATTGATATAAATGATTTAAGAGATAAAGATGAAATAAAAAATACCTACATGTATGAAGGTGGAATTAAAGAGTATGTTAGTTATTTAAACCGTTCTACTGATAAGCTTCATGAAGAAGTTATATTTGTCGAAGGTGAAATTGACAATATATCTATTGATATAGCTATGCAATACACTACTCAATATAGCCAAAACATTTTTAGTTTTACCAACAATATTAATAATATTGAGGGTGGAACACATGAAGAAGGATTTAGAATGACTTTAACGAGGGTTCTAAATAACTATGGGAAAGCTAAAAATATCTTCAAAAAAGATGAAGCTTTAGTTGGAGATGACACTCGAGAAGGATTAACATGTATTATTAGTGTTAAACATCCTGATCCACAGTTTGAAGGACAAACAAAATCAAAATTAGGATCTTCTGAAGTTAGAAAAATTGTTTCTACTATCTTAGGAGAAGGACTTGATAGATTTTTACAAGAAAACCCTAGTGATGCTAGAATAATAATAGAAAAAGCATTAATGGCGTCACGTGCACGTCTTGCTGCTAAAAAAGCAAGAGAAGCAACTAGACGTAAATCACCACTTGACGGATTAGGATTTGCATCAAAACTAGCGGATTGCCGTAGTAAAAATCCGGTTAAATCAGAAGTATACATAGTCGAAGGGGACAGTGCTGGTGGTAGCGCTAAACAAGGTAGAGATTCAGAATTTCAGGCTATTTTACCACTTAGAGGAAAAGTACTTAATGTTGAAAAATCAAGACTTGATAAAATATTAGGAAACAAAGAAATTTTATCAATGATTCAAGCATTTGGAACAGGAATTGGTGATGAATTTAACATTGATGATATAAAATATCATAAAGTAATAATTATGACCGATGCGGATGTTGATGGTGCGCATATTAGAACGTTACTTCTTACATTCTTATTCCGTCATTTAAAACCAATAATTGAACACGGGTTCGTATATATTGCACAACCTCCACTATATAAAGTTCAACAAGGAAAAGCAATAAGATACGCATATGTTGAAGAACAATTAGCACCAATATTAGAAGAATTTGGGCCAAGAGTAACTATACAAAGATATAAAGGTCTTGGTGAGATGAATGCTGAACAATTATGGGATACTACAATGGATCCTGCAGCTAGAACCTTATTAAGAGTTACATTAGAAGACGCAATCGAAGCAAATGAAGTATTCAGTATGTTAATGGGTGATGATGTTGGTCCACGTAGAGAATTTATTCAAGATAATGCAATTTACGTGAAAAATTTGGATGTTTAGGAGTTGATGAAAATGGAAGATGTTATAAGTGTATATGATAAAATTAAAGATATAAATATTTCAACAGAAATGAAAACATCATTCTTAAGCTATGCTATGAGTGTTATAGTAGCCAGAGCTTTACCTGATGTAAGAGATGGGTTAAAACCTGTTCATAGAAGAATATTATTTGGTATGGAGGAACTTGGAGTTTATCCTGATAAAGCATATAAAAAATCAGCACGTATTGTTGGGGATGTTATGGGGAAATACCATCCTCATGGGGATACAGCAATTTATGATGCAATGGTTCGTATGGCACAAACATTTAGTTTCAGATACCCTTTAGTTAATGGACATGGGAACTTTGGTTCAATTGACGGGGATGGCGCAGCAGCAATGCGTTATACAGAAGCTAGAATGCATAAAATCACATCTGAAATGCTTTCAGATTTAAAAAAAGACACAGTTGATTTTGTAGATAATTATGATGGTTCTGAAAGAGAACCAAGTGTATTACCTTCAAAGTTTCCTAATTTACTTGTAAATGGTGCAACAGGAATTGCAGTTGGTATGGCTACAAATATTCCTCCTCATAACTTAGGGGAAGTAATTGACGGAATACTAGCTTATATTGAAAACAATGATATTACTGTTGATGAAATTATGGAACATATAAAAGGTCCAGATTTTCCAACTGGTGGAACAATCATGGGAATGACTGGATTAAGAAATGCATATGAAACGGGAAATGGCGCTATTAAAGTGCGCGCAAAAACCGAAATTATTGAAACTAAATCAGGTAAAAAGTCAATTATTATAACTGAAATTCCTTATCAAGTTAATAAATCTAGACTAATAGAAAAGATTGCTGAACTTGCAAAAGATAAAAGAGTTGAAGGAATTACTGATTTAAGAGATGAATCAAATCGTAAAGGAATTAGAGTTGTAATTGAATTAAGAAGAGACGTTAATGCTGACGTTGCTTTAAATAACTTATATAAATATACTCCTTTGCAAACTACATTTGGGATTAATATGTTAGCCTTGGTTGATAATCAGCCTAAAGTATTACCTATTAAAGACACTTTAGTACATTATGTAGCACATCAAATAGAAGTCTTAACAAGAAAAACTATATTTGAACTTGCAAAAGCAAAAACAAGAGCTCATATATTAGAGGGTCTAATTATTGCTCTTGATAATATTGATGATATTATAGCTACAATCAGAAATTCTTATGATGATGCAGAACTTCAATTGAAAACTAAATATAGCTTATCAACTGAACAAGCAAAAGCAATCCTTGAAATGAGACTTAGAAGACTATCTGGGCTTGAAAGAGAAAGACTGGAAAACGAGTTATCTGAGCTAACGAAAACAATTGAAGGGTTAGAGTTTATTTTAGCAAATGAGGATGAAAAACTTGAAATAATCAAAGCTCAATTATTAGATATTAAGAATAGATTTTCTGATCCTAGACGTTCAGAAATTAGTTTATCTATAGATTTGGATATTGAAGATGAAGATTTAATTCCAGTTGAAGATATTATTATTACAATTACGTCAAGCGGATATTGTAAACGTATGAATACTGAAGTTTACAAATCACAAAATCGTGGTGGTAAAGGAATGACAGGTATTAAAACTAATGAAGATGATGTAGTAGATCATATTATTAACTCATCTACTCATGATTACATCTTGTTCTTTACCAACTTAGGTAGAGTTTATAAGATGAAAGGGTATAAAGTACCTAATTATGGTAGGACTTCAAAAGGATTACCAATAGTTAATTTACTTAACCTTGATGAAGGAGAAACACTTGCAGCAGTTGCTAAAATAGCTGACTTCGATTCAGATGATTTCTTATTCTTTGCAACAAAACGTGGTGTTGTAAAAAGAACTCCAGTTTCAGATTTTAAAAATATTAGAACATCAGGAATAAAAGCTATTAATCTACGTGAAGATGATGAGTTAATGGGTGTTAGATTAACTGATGGAGATAGAGATATTATTTTAGGAGCTTCAAATGGTAAAGCTATTAGATTCCATGAACAAACTGCAAGAGCAATGGGGCGAGTAGCAAGTGGAGTTAGAGGAATTCTAATTAATGAACCAGACGAAGTTGTTGGAATTGCAGTAGTATCAGAAGAAGAAAATCAAATACTAGTAGTAACGGAAAATGGCTATGGTAAGCGAACTAAAGTTGGAGAGTATCGTCAACAAAACCGTGGAGGTAAAGGTGTAAAAACTCTAAATATCACTGAAAAAAATGGACAACTCACTAAACTGAGAAGCGTTATTGGAGATGAAGATTTAATCATAACTACAACAAAAGGTATGATAATTAGACTTCCAATGGAACAAATTGCTACTTCTAAACGCTCAACTCAGGGTGTTAGGTTAATCAAACTGAATGAAGGACAACACGTTGCTACTATAGCAATAGTCCCTAAAACAGAAATCGAACAAATTGAAGAAATAGAGGGACAAGAAGTATCAGGAGAGATTGTAGAATCAATTAAAACAGCGGTTGAGGAAACATCTATTGATACAGAATAGTATATAAAATATAAAACAGACATTGAAAAATGTCTGTTTTTAATGAAAATCATTTGATTGACAATTCTAGATTATTTTGTTATTATCAAGACAACAAAGCGCTGAATTGGCTAAGTAATTTAAGAGTCTTTTTAAAGAGAGTTAGTATTGCTGAAAACTAACAATGACCTTATATGAAATCTACCAAGGAGTGAGACCAATAATCTCCGGGTTGTACCCGTTATAAAACACTCAAGATAGAGGGAAACCTCTAAATAAGGTGGTACCGCGACGATAACTCGCCCTTAAATTTAAGGGCGATTTTTTTATTATAAAGGAGGAATTTATATGTTAGATATTAAAATGATTAGAGAAAATCCAGACAAGTTTGTAGAATTACTATCACGTAGAGGAGGAGACTTTTCTTATATATATGATATGGTTGAAAAAGATAAACATAGAAGAGAAATTATCTTACAAGTTGAAAAGATAAAAGCTATAAGAAATGAAACCAGTAAACAGATTGGTCTTCTTAAACGAGAAAAGAAAGATGCCTCGGAAGTAATGAAAAAAGTTGAAAATATTGGTTCTGAAATAAAAGCTTTTGAAGTTGAATTAAAAGAAATAGATGAATATATTTATAATACTTTACTTATGACACCTAACTTACCTGACGAATCTATTCCTATTGGTACAACAGAAGAGGACAATGTGGAAATTAAAAGAATTGGTGAAATTCCAACATTTGATTTTGAACCACTTCCTCACTGGGATTTAGGAACAAATCTTGATATTTTAGATTTTGAAAGAGCAAGTAAAATCTCGGGAAGTCGCTTTGTTGTCTACAAAGGGCTAGGTGCAAGATTAGAAAGAGCATTAATTAGTTTTATGCTTGATTTACATTCAATTGATCATAATTATAAGGAAATATTGCCGCCGTACATTGTCAACAGAGATTCAATGGTAGCTTCAGGACAATTCCCTAAATTTGAAGAAGATGCTTTTAAAGTTCTTGATGAAAGAGAATTATTTTTAAATCCTACTGCTGAAGTACCTACAATTAACCTTCATAGAAGCGAATTAATCCCTGTTGAAGATTTACCTATAAGATATACATCTTTTACTACAGCTTTTAGACAAGAAGCTGGGAGTGCAGGTAGAGATACACGTGGAATTATAAGACTACATCAATTTAATAAAGTTGAATTAATAAAATTTACTAGACCTGAAAACTCAAATGAAGAGTTACAATCAATGTTAGAAGATAGCGAAAGAGTGTTGAGATTGCTTGAAATACCATATAGAGTTGTAAACTTATGTACAGGGGATTTAGGACAATCTATGCGTAAAACATATGATATTGAAGTATGGTTACCGGCATCAAAACAGTATAGAGAAATTTGTAGTATATCAAATGCGGAAGATTATCAAGCTAGAAGAGCAAATATAAAGTTTAAAAGAACTAAAGATTCAAAACCAGAATATGTTCATACATTAAATGGTTCTGCACTTGCAGTTGGTAGAACTGTGGTAGCAATTTTAGAGAATTTCCAACAAGAAGATGGTACAATTAGAATACCTAAAGTACTTATACCTTATATGAAAACAGATATTATTAAATAGGAGGAAACTATGAAAACAGATATTATTGAACAAAAAGAATTTAATTTATTATTGGAAAAAAACGATATTGTAATAACAAATAATCTAAAAAACGATTTAGTAAAACAGTTAAACAAAATATTTGACGATAAAATTAAAGAGCTTTCAACAGAGCCATTTACCACCATTCATACTTTAGGGAAATTAGAATCAAAAAGAGTTCATGTTATTAATTTTAAAAAGTTAGATGAATTGAAATATCGCGAAAAAATATTTAAAAGTATTTCTGAATTAAAAGGTGATGTTACTGTTTTAGTAGATACATTCGAAACTAAAAACACATTCACTGAGATTATAGAAGTGCTTACTGAAAAGTTATTGACAAACAATTATAAATTTACAAATCATAAATCTAAAAAAGAAGATAAAGATAAGAACTTCTATTTTTATGGTGAAACAGAAATTTATGACATCGTGAAAAAAGGATATATACTAGGTGATTGTATGAATCACGCAAAAGATCTAGTTAATACACCATACAACTTCTTAAACGCTAATGATTTAGCAGTTTATTCTCAAAAACTAGAAAGATTCAACAACGTAACAGTTGAAATATTTGAAAAAAACCAGATAGAAGAAATGAATATGGGAGCATTTTTAGGTGTTAACAAAGGGTCTATTGAACCTCCAAAACTAATCCTAGTAAAATATCAAGGTAAAGAAAATTTTGATGACCCAACTGCATTAGTTGGAAAAGGTGTAATGTATGATACTGGGGGATACTCACTTAAAACTCCTGCAGGAATGCCTGGAATGAAAGTAGATATGGCTGGTTCTGCTGCAGTTATCTCTGCACTTGAAGCAATAGCAAGATTAGAATTAAAAGCCAATGTAATGGCAATTGTAGCTGCAACAGACAATAGAATCGGAGATAATGCAATTGTTCCTGACGATATATTAACAGCTGCAAATGGGAAAACCATTGAAATTATATCAACTGATGCTGAAGGTCGTTTAACTTTAGCGGATGCAGTTTGGTTTGCACAAAAACAAGGAGCTAAGAAAGTTCTTGATACTGCAACATTAACTGGATCAATGGTTGCTGCATTAGGCCATGAATTTACTGGAGCATTTACTAACGATCAAGAATTCTATCAAGAATTTTATAAAGCTAGTAAAAGAGCAAAAGAAAAAGTTTGGGAAATGCCAATATCTAGAGGATACAAAAAACTTATTAAAAGTAAAGTTGCAGACATAAAAAATACTGGTGGAAGATTAGCGGGAGCGAGCACGGCAGCTCAATTTATATTAGAGTTCATAGAAAAAGATACAAAGTGGATTCACTTGGATATAGCAGGAACAGCTTCAAATGAAAAACAAAGTGCAACTGGAGTTATGGTTAAATCATTCACTGAATTCTTTTATTAAGAAAAAGACATTATATTATTAGAATTAAACCAAATAAATAATCAAAAAGAGACATTAGATGATTAGTCTAGCGTCTCTTTTTTTGTGGTAAATACAATATTATAAGTTCATGAAAAATTTCAGTTTTATAAGATTTATTATCTTACTAAAAATAAGAATAATTATAAATAACAACCATAAATATTTTTTACTCTAAAGCCTTCAAACAAACTTAAAGTGAAAACACACACATTATAAATAGTGAAATAACAAACAAATATTTTTTAAAATTACTTATCAGTATAAAAATTATAAATAGTTAGCTATTAAAGTCTATAACATTAAACTTGTGTAAAGGGAAACCGCTATAATTGGTTATTTTAATTTCTTCTAAAAGGCTCAAAATAAATTATAAATAAGCTCGAATTTTGAAAAAGTGATTAGTAAACAACCCAACAAATGATTTTTACAAATAAGTAGTTTTCTAAATAGCAATACTGTGAAATACTAGTTAAATTTTTGGATATTATTATCGTAATATTTTTCACCGACAAAATGGATTTATATAATAAAAACGCTTAAAATTATTAAGCGTTTTTATTGTTTTTACATCAAGTTTTTCTTTATCAAAGTAACTAGATTATTAAACTCTTTATCACTTGTGTTTCCATAGTTATTTATTGTTGATAATTCCATTCCGTCATTCTTATATCTAGGTATCAAATGTATATGAAAATGGAATACACTTTGAAGGGGTAATTCATTATTACTAACTATATTAATACCAATTGGATCAAATGATACTTTAAGAGCTCTTGCAATTTTCGGTATAACTTTAAAAATATTTGCTGCATCTACATCTCTTAGCTCATATACATTCTTTATATGTTCTTTAGGGATTACTAAAGTGTGACCTTTAGTGCCTTGTGTTATATCAAGAAATGCATATACATTTTCATCTTCGTAGATTTTGTATGAAAACATTTCTTTGTTTAATATTTTGCAAAAAATACAATCCATAATTTATTCCTCCTCAATTATTTTTAATACTCTAAATATATCATTCATTTCTGATAACATAAAGTCAGGTCTTGCAGTCATTAAATGAGCACTTCCCTTAATGCTCCAAGCAACTCCCCCAGAATATATACCTGCATTTATACCAGATAAAATATCCCCAATGTTATCCCCGATCATTATAGCATTACTAACATTCTTGAATTTACTTAGGGCAACATCTATTGGTTCCCTATTAGGCTTAGGATGGCTAACATCGTCTAGAGCAACAAAAACACTAAAGAAGTCTTGCAAATTGTAATGTGTAAAACTTGGCCATGCTGCTGATTTAAATTTTGATGTAACAATGCCTAAGTTATAACCTTTTTTACTTAATTTCTCAAGAGTTTCTATTACTCCAGGGTATATTTCAAAGCTCTCAAATTCAAATTCGACATAATACTTCCTATATGATTCAATCATCGATTGAATTGTAAAAGGGTCATTTGTAAAATTTCCAAATGTCTCGTTTAATGTTGGACCAATAAAAGTCATTATTTTTTCTCTTGTTAAAACTAATTCAGGAAAATGAGTCTCAAAAGTAGAGATAAAACTGTCAATAATAATTTCGTTTGTGTTTATTAAAGTTCCGTCTAAATCGAATAGTATTGTATTTATCTTTTTCATAAAATCACCTTAAACTATTCTACCATATTTAATATATTTTCAACAACACTGTAAAAAGAATTGAATTATTTATTAAATGGTGTAAAATATATATCGGTTAGGAGTGATGAGATGTCTAATATTATTCAAGAATTAAAAGGCAAAATTAATGGTAAAGGGCTCAAGATTGTATTTCCAGAGTCTTCAGACAAAAGAATTTTAGAAGCTGCAGAAAAATTATCAAAAGAGGGATTACTTATACCTATAATAATAGGGAACCCGAAAACAATTTCAAAAGAATTTGATTTATCTATGTGTACAATTATTGATCCTAATAATTGTGATGAATATGATGATATGGTTAAATTATTTGTTGCTAGAAGAAAAGGTAAAGCGACTGTTGAACAAGCAAAAGAGTTAATTTTAGATATAAATTACTTTGGTACGATGCTTGTATATATGGGGCTTGCCGATGGATTAGTAAGTGGAGCAACACGCTCTACTGGCGACACTGTGAGACCTGCATTACAAATTATAAAAACTAAACCTGGTATTTCAAGAACCTTCGGTTATTTCTTAATGGTTAGAGATGAAGAAAAATATATTTTCGCAGATTGCGCAATAAATCCAAATCCTACAGCAGAAATGCTCGCTGAATTTGCAGTTGAATCTGCAAAAGCCGCAGAAATGTTTGGAATGACGCCTAAAGTTGCACTTCTATCTTTTTCAACAAACGGTAGTGCAGACACAGAAGAAACACAAAAAGTTTCATTGGCAACGAAGCTTGCTAAAGAAAAGAATTCAGGTTACCAGATAGATGGAGAAATGCAATTTGATGCTGCTTTCATGTCTACTGTAGGTGCTAAAAAGTATCCTGAAAGTAAAGTTGCCGGGCAAGCAAATACATTTATTTTCCCTGACCTAAACTCAGGAAATATTGGGTATAAAATAGCACAAAGATTAGGTAATTTTGATGCTATGGGACCAGTGTTAGCTGGACTAAATAGTCCTGTGAACGATTTATCTAGAGGATGTAGCGCTGAAGATGTATATAAAACAGCAATAATTACAGCCTCACAAGTTTTAGTAAATTAAAAAAGCTGCTTGCAGCTTTTTTAATTACTTAGATTTCGTTATATAATATGTTATAATATTTATTGATTGAAAAAAAGGGGGGGTATTATTAAAAATTGTATAATTATATATAACCCAGAGAGTGGGAAAAAAGATTTCGTTAATCATCTTGATTACGTTGTTAAGAGACTTGAAAATTCTGGATATAATACTTCAGTTGTTGCTACAGAAAGACCAAGACATGCTATAAGTTTGGCTAAAGAAGCGTGTTTATCAGAAGTTGATCTATTGGTTATCTCCGGTGGAGATGGAACCATTCATGAATGTATAAATGGAATTGCTGTTTGCGAATTCAAACCAAAAATTGGATATATACCATCTGGGACATCTTGCGATTTTGCCAGCACACTCAGAATACCTAAAAATGTCATTAAAGCTATGGATATTGTTTTAGAAGGTGAAGCTGTCAAAATGGATATAGCTAAAAGTAATAGTGGGTATTTTCTTTACGTAAACGCTATTGGGACTTATGTGGACATATCATATGTTACGGATTCTAAGTTAAAGAAACATCTTGGCTATTTTGCATATCTAGTAACTGGATTAAAAGAGTTTTTCACTATTCCAATGATGAAAGCTAAGATAGAACATGATAACGGTATACTAAGAGGGTATTTTTCTCTTATAATGGTTATTAATTCAAGAAAAGTTGCAGGATTCAACATTGTAAATAAGCCTGTATTAGATGATGGATTAGTAGATTTAGTTGCATACAGATACATTCCTTTATTTAATAATATAATATATTTTATTTCGTTTGTTTTAGGACCAAGATTTTTACCTGCGGTTTATAGGATTCAAACTTCTAAGTTGAAAATTTATACAGATCATCACCATAAATGGAATACTGATGGTGAAGAATCAAACTCGGGTAATTTAAATATAGAGGTTCAAAAACAAGCTATTAGAGTTATTGTTGGTTCGAGTGTGAAAAATAAATACTTCAAGGAGCAATGATAATGGAAAAAAGAAGAATTAAAGGACTTAAAACAGATGTTTCTCTTTTAGGATTTGGATGTATGAGATTTCCGTTACTAGAAAATGGTGAAGTTGATTTTGATGAATCGAAAAGAATGGTTGATTTTTCAATCTCAAATGGAGTTAACTATATAGACACAGCATATCCTTATCATGGAGGAAAAAGTGAGTTAATTGTTAGAGATATTATCAAAGATTATGATAGGGATAGTTTTTACTTAGCAAATAAACTTCCTTTATGGGATTGTAAAGATAATGTTGATATAGATAGAATATTTCATGAACAATTAGAAAAATGTGGAGTCGATTACTTTGATTTTTATCTTATACACGCTGTAAATAAAGAAAGATACATTCAAGTTCAAGAACTTAAAGTTATTGAACAGTTAGAAGGATATAGAAAAGAAGGAAAAATTAGAAATATTGGCTTTAGTTTCCATGATGATCTTCCAACATTTATCAAATGGGTAGATTTATACAATTGGGACTTCGTTCAAATTCAATTAAATTACATGGATACAGAACATCAACAAGGAATTACAGGATATAACTATTTAACAGAAAAAGGAATTCCGGTTATTGTTATGGAACCCGTTAAAGGGGGTAGTTTAGCTAATTTTAATCCTAAAGTAGAAAAAATACTGAAAGAAAAAAATGAAAATGCATCAATTGCTTCATGGGCTTTTAGATGGGTTGGAACACTACCAAACGTTAAAACTATTCTTAGTGGTATGACTACAATGGAACAAGTTGAAGATAATGTAAATACTTTTTCAAATTTCAAACCTTTAAATGAAGATGAACTTAAACTAATGGACGAAGTTAGAACTAGATTACTGGATTTTACTGAAGTAGAGTGTACTTCATGTAATTATTGTATGCCTTGCCCTCATGGCGTTGACATTCCTGGAAACTTCGGAATATTCAATGATAGTGCAATGTATAAAGATAATAAAAAAACAAAATGGCTTTATGGTAATTTAGAAGAAAAAGAATCAACAGGTAATTTCTGTATTGATTGTGGGGAGTGTTTGCCTAAATGCCCTCAACAAATTGAAATACCTACATATCTCACTAAAATGCAAACGTATTTAAAAGATAATGGAATTATATAATTCTAACATAGAAGAGGTTGTGGTAGTTGAAGGCTACCATGACCTTGCTACATTAAAAGCCATATTTAAAGAAATAGACGTATACATAACAAATGGTAGTGAGATATCAGATGATACTTTAAAAGAGTTAAAGATTTTAAATGATAAAAGAGGATTAATTCTATTCTTAGACCCTGATTA
>JAFLJX010000224.1 GCA_022712785.1 Mycoplasmatota bacterium
GTGTGCTCTTCCGATCTTGATAAAACTATAGTTACTATAGCAAACCCATAAATTGGAATATATGGTCCATTAAGAAACCCTCTATTAACATATTTTCTTATTCTAACTGAAACCCAAGGAGTTTCCCATAACCAGCCAACAATGCTGAAAACCATAAATAAAAACAATACTTTTTCCATATTATCACCTGTTTCTAAATTTCAACTAATTACTTTATTACATTACTATTATTTCATTCTATGTTGTAATTCTTGACTAAAGTATGAAGCTACATCTTCAGCAAATTTTTTCGGACCAAATCCAGCATCAAATCCTAATTCTTTAGATAATTCATGAGTAATTCTTGGTCCCCCAACAATTACAATGAATTTATTTCTTAAATGTTCTGCTTCCAGCAACTCAACAAGATTTACCAGATTCTTAATATGAACATCTTTTTGAGTTACTGTTTGACTAATAAGCAATACATCAGCATCAAGTTCAATCGCTTTTTTGATTAAATCACTGTTTTCAACTTGGCTACCCATATTGAAAGCATCAATATTACGATATCTTTCTAATCCGTAATGCCCAGCAAATCCTTTCATATTCATTATTGCATCAATTCCTACAGTATGTGCGTCTGTACCTGTAGATGCTCCAACAACAACTACATTTCTCTTAATTTCCTTATCAATAAAATCTTCTACTTCATATTTTGTCATTACATCTGATTCAATCTTTTCAACTTTGATTTCATTGTAGTTAATTGTATGAACAACACTTCCATAAACAACATACATTGTGAAGTTATCTTCTATTGATACACTTTCAGCAACAAGTGGATCTAAGAGACCCATTTTTTTACCTAGTAAAATGGCTGCTTCAGTACCTTTTTCATCATTCTTAACTGGCAATGTAAAACTTAGTTGTACTTTACCATCATTCAAAGTATCTCCATAAGGTGAAAGTTTAGTTAAATCAAGTTTTGTAGAATAATTTTTCTCATTCATGTCATATCCCATACTATTCCCCACCTTTCAAGTCTTTAATCATAATATCTAGAATAGGGTTTATATAGTTATCCTCTTTCAAAGACACTCCTTTTAATCCTTTACCCCCATCATATGGACGTTTAATACCTGCGAAAAGTCCTCTTTCAATTGTATTAAATATACCTATATTTGCGATTTCTTTTAGTAAGTTTATAGAATCATTTAAAACATGACTAGCTCTAGTTTTGACAATTCCACCATCTTTAAATTCTATTTCTTCTCCAAAATCTTTCATTGTAGTATTAATATACTTAGCGTTCTCTATTGCCAAATATCTATCACTCATAAAAGGAGTATGAACTGCTTCAGTTAACATACCAAGTAAATGAATATCTTGTTTTGTAGTTGTAGTTACCATATTGAACAAGGTATTTTGAACATATCCCTTGAAAATATTACCTGTCATATGTTTTGTTGGAGGCATATATTTTAAAGGTGCTTTTGGAAATATTTCTCTAGCCATATATGCTTGAGAAATTTCTAATAAAAATCCATTTTCAACTTCAGGATCAATTTCAAATGCATGACCTAACCCCATTAATTCTTCTCCCATATGAGCAAGTAATGCGAACTGTTCATTTATGAATTGTGAAGCAAGAACTGTATGTGCTTCAGTCACAGCATCACTTGTTGTAAGATAGTTATCTTCACCTGTATTAATTATAATTCCCGAGTAAGCATTAATAACTCTTGAAAAGTATTGATCAATAAATGTTCTTTGCATATTTATATCTCTAAATAAGATTCCATATAGAGAATCATTTAACATCATATCTAGTCTTTCAAGTGCTCCCATTGCTGCAATCTCAGGCATACATAATCCAGATGCATAGTTTACTAATTTAATATATCTTTTTAACTCTTCCCCTACTTCATCAAGTGCTTCTCTCATTATTTTAAAGTTTTCTTGAGTAGCGTACGTCCCACCAAATCCTTCAGTTGTAGGTCCATAAGGTACATAGTCTAATAAACTTTGTCCGGTAGTTCTAATAACTGCGACAATATCTGCGCCAGCTTTAGCTGCCGCTTTGGCTTGTGTAACATCTTCATAAATATTACCTGTCGCAACAATCACATATAGATTTGGACCAACTTTTTCTCCATATTTATCAAAGTAATCTTCTCTTTTAAATTTATTCTCTTTAATTTTATATAAAGATTCTTCTATAAAAGGAGCTAGTATCTTATTAACTTCTTTTTGATCTAATAAATCATATTTTGTAATATCAAGTTTTTTATCTTCTACAAGTTTAGATATTTCATCCAAACTTATATTAGTTGATTTTATAGCGCTGGCTATATAGTTACTAACTCCAATTCCAAGTTTTCCTTTATTAACTATATGGTCAACCAGTATATTTGGATATGGGACTCCAAATTCATTTACCCCATCAACGCCAAGCAAACGACAAACTGTTCTTTCAACTGTGACAGTTGTATGTTTATCAATGAACTCTTGTGTGTCTTTTGCAATCTTTAAAGCATAACTTCTTGCTTCTTTAATTTTATTTTTATCTAATCCTAATTTACTCATATACAATCACTTCTTTTCTTTATATGACATTAATTACGGGTAACGTAACTCGTTCTTGAAGTTTACTTCTAAACTCTTCATCATCAAATGAATAACCAGCTGGTGAATATGGGTTATATGTTAAAGCTATTACTTTAATTCTATTTATTACTCTTAAATCAATATTCATTTTACGTAAACTCATTATTTCACTTGGTTCCATTAATAATTGAGATGCGTCATTTATAACTACTGTTAATCTTTCAATCTCATGTCTTTTATTTATTAAATGTTTAACAAAGTTAGAAGTAAAAGCACCATTTATATAAATAGCTCTAGTTTTACCAATAACTTGATCAATAATAAGTTCTTCATTTCCTGCGACACTGTCAATTCTCATTGGTGTACAGAAGAAATCAGAATCCATTATTACAACCTTAAAATTTTTATGTGTTTTAGCAATTCTAACAGCTTCATCATCAATAGTTCTTAAGT
>JAFLJX010000214.1 GCA_022712785.1 Mycoplasmatota bacterium
GCGGAATATTTCATATAAATCAGTCCTGTCTATATTTAATTAGAGCAAGTGTTCTATTCATAATATTATTTACTATCATTATACCTTCGTCAGTTCCCATACCAGGTTTAGCAAGACATTGTTTTGCATTGCAGGCAATTGCAATATTAGTTGTAATTTCTGCGCTAATATTTGTTTCATTACATGTACCACCTGAATATGCCCCGATATTTCTAGCACTACAGTATTGAAGGGCATCAATTACATTGTTAATTCCACCTAAATCAGGTGTTTTAACTTGAAGCATGTGTCCTGCGTTGTTATCAGCAAAAAACATAACATCATCTAATGTATTACACCATTCGTCTGCGACTATTTCTACTTTAGAGTCAGAATTATTTATTAAAGATGTAATAGTTTTTAAAGCAATCATTGTATCCATTCTATTTCCAGCATCAGTTGGTCCTTCAATACGAAGTAGGAAAGGACTAGCTGCAACTTCTAATTCTCTTATATAAGTAAACATTTTATCGTAATTGTTATCAAATATTTGTCCAATAGTTCCGTAAACATCAATATGGAATACAGGGTTATAATCTTCTCTAGTTCTTAATTTTAATACTCTATTTCTAAGCCATACAACATATTCTTTTAATATTTCTCCGTTGTATCCTAGTTTTGTTTTTATATTATTTATTAAAGCGTGTGGCATAACTTCAACTTCTTTAATAATCATTTTATCAACATTAGTATATCTATCGTCACCAGTTTGAGCAAACATTGGAATTCTGTGGTACTCTTTACTACTTATATTATACTCTTCTCTTATTACTTCTGCCATAGTAACTTTGTTGGCTTTTGCAGTTGAAGCAAGTAGTGCTTGAGTTAACCCGTAACGTAAGGCAGTATGGATTAGTTTTGCATCAATTTCTAAAGAATCAATTTCAACAGCTAATTCTCTAAATCTTGAAATGTCTTTCCCAATTAATAAAGGTCTAATTTTTTCTTGAATTATCTTCATTCCTTCTTCAGCTATAAACAAAGGATCTCTCCCTCCAGCTCCACTATATTGAACAGCTGCGGCATCTCCAATTCCTACTTGACCATCTTCCAAAAGAAACATGATAGAAACTGCTTCACCTTTTTGTCTAATAGATGTAAATTTATCTGTGATAGGTTCCCCTACATAATTAAATCCATCTTGATCTGCACCATTTTTTACTGCTGCTTGGTCATCAAAATAAAACCCTGTTAATGATTTTGAACATATTATTTCTTTAATTTTCATTGCAATTCTCCCTATTTTTTCGTAGTCCCAACCAAGTCACCTAATGAAACGGCATAGATATCATCAACAGTCATTTGGAATGATATTTCTCTATTTTGTGATTTAGCTCTTTCAGCCAATTTAGCATTATGGAATGCTTTTATTTCATCACTAAAAGCGACATTCCCAAATTCTAATATTCTAATTTTACCTTCAATGTCACGTGCTGGTAATATTTTACCATTATTCAATTCACTTGGTGCAAAAGGTATATCAATTTGACCTTTTTTAAAAGCTTCAACGCTACCCTGTGCAATATCACCTTTTCCTAAAGTAACTACTGCAAGCATTAAACAATCTACTTCTTTTTTAATTTGTTCAATTTCAAAATCAAGTTCTTTTGAATCAGGCATTTTTTGATCTTTAAGTAAATTTGTAATTAATTTTGAAGTTTTTAATCCTTGGGCATTTGCTTCTTTTGTTGGAACACCAAATGATTCATGAGCTGTCTTTGTAATCATTTTTGTAGCTCCACCTAAAGTTGCGACAGTACTAGCATAAGATATTAAAGCTAATGCTTCAGATTCATCTTCAGGGAATCCGCCCATCCATTGATGGAATACTGTTGTTACAAATACATCTTCGTATCCAAATAGTTTTAAGTAATGATTCGTTTGTTCTTCTAATGCTCTTAATGCAGCAACATCTTGTACCATGTTGCCACCTTGACCATATCCTACAGTAAGATTTTTAACACCTTGTTCTGCAGCTAGTATACTTTCTATTATTCCAACAGTGTTTGAAATTGAAGGAGGAACCAAAGTTCCAGTTAATGGACCATATGGTTCTCTATTTATTTCAATACCATGTTCTTGATAATATCCAACTAATCTATCAACGTATTGCCAGTATTTAATCGTATCTTCTAAACTAATGCTTTTAGCATAAGGAATGTTATATGAAATTCCTCCGCCTTCATTTGAAGTCCAACATGAAGCATGTATAATCTCAGATATTAATCTTGCATCTGGTGTACCATGTCTAGCTTGAAGCGGAGAGTTAACATTGTCATATACAAAAGTACATCCATCAACGCCATGATTTACAACTGGGAACCCATTAAGTAATGAACGACCTTGTTTTTTTGATTCTTTTATTCCATCTTCTGCATTTTGATATCTATTATGTCTAGTATATGAATCTATAGTTGAAGGAAGGAAATCAGCTTTCCCAACATTTTCTAAATACTTTAGTAATTCTACATGTCCATCAAGAGTTGCCACTCCAGCACGTGGCTGGATCAAAGTAATACCTTGTCTTTTAGCTTCTCTTAATTTATAAGCAAAGTTCTTATGATTTGGTACTTTCTTTAGTCTTTTTACCGCTTCATCTAAATCAAGAGCAGGATGATCTCCTGTAGGCCATTGTTTTAATATGATTTTTCTTTGTTCAAAAAACTCTTCTAATGACATCTTCTTATTTTTAACCATTATAAATACTCCTTATAGTAGATACTGCTTCATTAATTTTAGTGCTAACTTAGGATATTTTTGGGATAGTAATCCCATTGCTGATAATATGTAACTTTTATCTATCAAATACGATGGATTATTTGGTCTTAATTCTAGTAATCTATTCGACTTTTTATTAACTTGTCTTAGAATACTTTTTGCATCTTTATTGCTAATTAAAACTCCACCAGTACCAATTACGTATTTAATATCTGATAAATCTTTCCCAGTTTGGTAATACATGTCTCCAAGCGGAGTATGCACTACTTCAACATGTCCTACATGTCTACTCAAAGAAACATCACAACAAATTTTGGCAATAGCTTTATCAAACTCTTCTTCGTCTTTTGTCTGAGGAATGAAATCTACATCATTCTTTCTTCTTTCAAGAGATTTCTTAATATCGTGATTACATTTATCATCTGATTCAAAGTAAGATTTAAATTCATAATTTGATACAAGACTTAATAGTGCATTTGCACTGTATCTCATACCAAGATCACCTTCAACAGTTCTCTTAGCAAAAGGTTCTTGAAGACCCTTCATTATAACTTCTGTTCTTTTAGGGAATCCTTCTCCAATAGTGTGGACATCTGTTGTTGCTCCACCTATATCAATAACCATTAATTCCCCATAACCATCTGCATCTTCGAAGCCTTGAGATAATAATTCAGAAGCTAATAATACTGCTTCAGGAGTAGGCATAATAATTTCATCCATTTTCTCTTCAGCTTTTTTAATTCCTTTTGCTTCAATTATTTTTTCAATAAATATTCTTCTTATTCTATCTTTTGTTTCCTTAACATCTAGTTTCTTAAGTTGAGGCATTACATTAGCTACAATATAATACTCCATCCCTGAATCTTCAAATATATCGTCAATTTCATCTGTAGCATCTTTGTTTCCAGCGATGATTATAGGAACGTCAATTTCTGAATCTCTCAATCTTTTTGCATTATGTAAAATACATTCCTGATTTCCACCATCAGTTCCACCAGCAAGTAAAATAATATCAATATCAGTTTCCAATAGTTTTTTAACTTCTCGTTTAGTCATGTGATGACTAAATACTAAATTAACTATTGCTCCAGCTCCAAGACAAGCACGCTTTGCAGCCTCTACAGTCAACTCTTCAACTAACCCAATAGCAGCCATTTTTAGCCCTCCAGCAGCACTCGAACATGCTGAAATGCCAGAAATATCCTTCTCATTTATCTCAGGATGATCCCTGATAAGTCTACTGTATGCTTTGTCATAACCATCAAGTACATTTGTCTCAACAGTCGTTGTTGCTTTTGAAGTACCGATAATGTATTCAAGTTCTAAATCTACACAAGTGATTTTTGTATAGGTAGACCCAAAATCAACTAAAAGATATGGTTTCATTAGATACCAAT
>JAFLJX010000215.1 GCA_022712785.1 Mycoplasmatota bacterium
AAGAAGTTGTATACCTTGCTTCATACATTGTTATTGAACCCGGTGATACAGATTTACACTTTAAACAAATCTTAAGTGAAGCTGATTATTCTAAAAAGTATATGGAATACGGTACTCGTTTCAAAGCTCTAACAGGTGCTGAAGCAGTTAAAGTATTACTTAGAAAATTAGATCTTAAAAAAGAATCACTTAACCTAAGAAAAGACTTACCTACAGCTTCAAAACAAAAAAGAGAAAAAATTATTAAAAGATTAGAAGTAGTAGAAGCATTTGCTAATTCAGATAACTTACCTGAATGGATGGTTTTAGATGTATTACCTGTAATACCTCCAGAACTTCGTCCTATGGTTCAGCTTGACGGTGGACGTTTTGCTACAACTGACTTGAATGATTTATATCGTCGTATTTTAAACAGAAATAATCGTTTAAAAAGACAATTTGAACAAGGTGCTCCTCACTTAATTACTAAAAATGAAAAACGTATGTTACAAGAAGCAGTTGATGCTTTAATTGATAACTCTAAACGTGGTAGAAAAGTAGTAGTTGAGAAAAACAGACCATTAAAATCTCTTAGTGATTTGCTACGTGGTAAACAAGGTAGATTTAGACAAAACTTACTTGGTAAACGTGTTGATTATTCAGGACGTTCAGTAATCGTAGTTGGACCTACACTAGAAATGTACCAATGTGGACTTCCAAGAGAAATGGCAGTAACATTATTCAAACCTTTCGTTATTAGAGAATTAATTGAAAGAGAAATTGCTTCTAACATTAGAAGTGCAAAAAGAATGATTGAAATGCTTCAAGATGACAGAATCTGGGATGTACTGGAAGACGTTATCAGAGAGCATCCAGTATTATTAAATCGTGCACCTACACTACATAGACTTGGTATTCAAGCATTTGAACCAGTATTAGTAGAAGGTAAAGCAATAAGACTTCATCCATTAGTAACAACTGCATTCAATGCCGATTTCGATGGGGATCAAATGGCAGTACATGTTCCACTAAGTGAAGAAGCTCAAGCAGAAGCACGTGTATTAATGCTTGCATCAAATAATATCTTAAATCCTAAAGATGGTAAACCAATCGTTACACCTTCTCAGGATATGGTATTAGGTAACTATTACCTTACAATGGAAGAAGCAGGATTACCTGGTGAAGGTAAAGTATTTGGTGATTATGACGAAGCAACTATTGCTTATGAAAATAAAATCATTACTTTGCATACAAGAATTGCATTACGTGGTAGTGCACTTGGTAACGCACCACTAACTGAAGAACAAAGAAATGGTTACTTAATTACAACATATGGTAAGTTAACATTTAATGAAATCTTACCAAGAAGTTTTGCTTACTTAAATGAACCAACTCTTAAAAATCTTCAAAAACAAAAAGACCCACTTACTGGTGAAGAAAAATATGTTACTCCATCAAAATATTTCGTACCTAAAGGTGGAAATATTAAGGAATACATAAAACAACAACCACTAGTATCTCCTTTCAAAAAAGGATTCTTATCACAAATTATTTCTGAAGTATTTATTGTCTTTAAGATAAATGAAACCTCAAAAATGTTAGATAAACTTAAAAACTTAGGATTTAAATATTCTACATTAGCTGGAATAACAGTTTCAGCAAGTGATGTTAAGGTTTATTCTGGTAAAGCAAAAGAAGTTAGTAGAACAGAAGAAATTGTTAGAAAATTAACTAAACAATATCAAATGGGATTACTAACTGACTATGAAAGATATAAATTAGTAGTAAAAGAATGGGCTGACGTTAAAAATATAATCCAAGCTGGATTAATGGAAGAGTTAACTAGCGATAACCATATCTTCATGATGAGTGACTCAGGAGCAAGGGGGAACGCATCTAACTTTACACAGTTAGCTGGTATTCGTGGATCAATGGCAAATACAAAACGTGAGGGATTAAATAAAGCTTATAACATTAAAGCCGGAATTAAATCAATTATTGAGTTACCTGTAAAATCTTCATTTATTGAAGGTCTTACAATGAGTGAGTTCTTTATCTCTACTCATGGGGCTCGTAAAGGTTCTACCGATACAGCCTTAAAAACAGCCGATTCAGGTTACCTAACAAGACGTTTAGTGGATGTGTCACAAGACTTAGTTATAACTGAAGAAGATTGTCATACAGATAAAGGTACTACTATTAAAGCAATATTACATGATGACGGGAAAGAAATTGTTCCGTTCTTAGATAGATTAATTGGACGTTACAGTTCAGAAACAAAAGAAAATCCTGAAACAGGTGAAATACTAATTTCTAAAGACGAGTATATTGATGATGAAAAAGCTAAACGTTTAGTTGACGCTGGGATTGATCAACTTCAAATTAGAAGCGTATTAACTTGTGACTCAAACTCAGGTATATGTAAAAAATGTTACGGACAAAACTTATCAACTGGAGACTTAGTTGAAGTTGGGGAAGCGGTAGGTATTATCGCAGCTCAATCAATTGGTGAACCAGGAACTCAGTTAACAATGCGTACTTTCCATACAGGTGGGGTAGCTGGTTCAGATATCACTCAAGGGCTTCCACGTATCCAAGAGCTATTTGAAGCAAGAACACCTAAAGGTAAAGCTATAATTAGTGAGATTGATGGTACTGTTACAGACATTGAAATAGTTGAAGAAAGATTTAAAGTAACTGTTGAAAACGGATTTGAGC
>JAFLJX010000216.1 GCA_022712785.1 Mycoplasmatota bacterium
AAAACCATTCTCTGCCATCATTTACCAATTTTCTAATTGGTAATGTATTTGCCATTCTGTCTGAATGATATTGCAGATTACCTAATGCAGTGTTATTAACTTTTCTTTGGTGTACCTTAGTTTCTATCAATGAATATTCAGCAAATGTTTTTGTATCATGCATATATCCCAAGAACGCTATAAAATAAACGAATGTATCTGAGTAATTACCGGCAAATGATTTGAAATGTGCTTTGTGTTGTTCAAAAATAATTTTACCTAGTTTCTTATATAGCAAAAAACTATCTTCATCTAATTCAAACCATTCAATTGAAAGTATCATATATTCCTTAACATCAATAGGCGTTTTGTAATCAATATCTATGTCAACTGCTTTTATTAACTTAGATATAATACCTGTAAACATATCCGCAATTCTAACACTTACAGATGTGTCTGACTTTTTTTCAGAAACATTAACTAATCCAACTTTTCGTGCACTCTCAATTGTAGTTCCATTTCCTTCTTCATCAATAACAAGTGAATAATCTTTAATCTTCAATTCATCTAAATACTGTTTAAATCCAATGAAAGGGGTATAGTAACTCCAATCTATACTATATTCTTTATTATAATCACTGAGTAATAATGATAATTCTTTGAATGCTCTATTCTCAGTTTCTTTATGTTTTAAACCTTCATTCCTAATAATCTGCTCATTAACAAAATTCTCTAATTCTGAAATGAATGTTCCATCATTCTTATACATTGCATTAATCACTATCTTTGGTTTGTACACATTGAGTAATTTTGAAACAACATATCTTAATACATCCATATCTGCAAAGACACTATTTTTGTAATCCTTGAATAACTGAATAACAACATACTCTAATTTATTTATGATTGATATGTAGTTATACAAGTTAAAAGTTATTATGAAATCAAAGATACTATTCATTAAAACTCTATTTCCCTTATTTAGTGTTGCAAATCCATTCTTGAATTGTAAAAATTTAAAAGTGCTACTTTTCAACTCCTTAGATGGACGCATACTCTCTAAAATACTATATCCATGTTCGATTGACACTTCATCAATTTCTTTATATCCAATTATTCCAACTACAAAATGTGAACCAAAATTATACGAATTAATAGTGTTTTGTGTAAGTTTACGACTATGCTCAGATTCATCATAGAAAAATTTGTATCTCATTTGCATCCCCCTATTTCTTTATTATCCTCGTAAACTTATTATTTACTTGATCTAATAAAATTAAATAATCACATTTATTATTTTCACTAAAAGATATCATCCATACTTCTTTTTGGTTGTTACCTTTTATATCTATTTTATTTAGCACTAATTCTTTATCAATTATATTTTCAATACTTGGATAACTATATAAGTAATCCAATAACAGCGATACATAAGAATTATATTTTTGATGTGTTGAGTTTGAAATTTCATTCAACAGATTTATAAATCCAGTTTCCATTGAATCATTAAACTCATTTTGCCCCTTCTTCCCCCATGATTCTAAAACTCTATTTACGGAATAATGATCTCTTATCTTGTATTGTAGATGAACTCCATATCTATCTATATGCTTGCATTGCTTATTTTTAATAATGTAATCCGAAAATTTATCCAAGTAGAAATGATGTTTGTTGAATATCATTTCCATATTTCTTTTATATATGTAATTTACAAGATGAAATGGTGTCACCATGTTTTCAAATATTCCATTCACTTCATCTAATGAAATTGAAAAAGCCAAAAATTCTAAACCTCTTTTTGATGCGGTATCACCAGTAATATTGTTAAGTTCAAACAAATCTTCTAATGTTATCACAATTGGCATCACCATTGTGGTAGTATTCTTATCTGCAACAAAATTTCCATTAGCGTCTAAAATTTGTGATCCTTGATACAAACTATCCATTCTAGAGTTCAATTGTTTAATAGCATTTTCAACTTTCTTTCTAGCATTATTCCTATTTTGCTCATTTTCCATTGATTTAACTGGGTAATATCTTGCTTTGGCTTCAATCATAAAAACAATATCTCCAAACAAACACACAAGATCGATTTCTTGGCTATCAATAGTACAATTGGAATAGGTAGTATATTTACTTGCAAATAAAGACTTAAGCTCATTTTCAAACATTCTACCTAGTGCATTCCCAAACCCGCTTTTTCTATCTTTTAATCTGGCAACTATTATTGAGAACATATTATCATACAGCATTATATAGTCAGACGCTAATAATAATTCATCAATTTGATATAGTTTGAATGCAGATTCTGCTGAACATAAAAACTCAACTATTTTGTTAACTTCGCTCTTTTTACACCCATCAAAATAAATTTCACTCATATTAATAAAATACGACTCTACATCATTTTCACTTCTGCTATGTAATCTTATTTCTTCATGCAACAATTTCTCCATTATAGTTAAGTAACATTCTACAGTAAAACCTAATTCATTAAAGATTAAGTCTTGTTTCTCTAATAAAACACTTTTAACAAAAGAGAAATAATTATTAGACACTCGTCTTCGATTATAATGTCTTTGATTTTCGTGCCTTCTGTAAAAACTTGGATTCATACCACTGTTATCTAAAATCAAAATATCTGACATTGGGTCCTGTGGATAAATTGATTCAAGTAACTTTTTTATTTTCTCATACGGATATCTTTTTTTAGTTCCTTTACTTTGTTGTAGCTCATTGTCAAATATGAATTTCAGCATATAATCTTTAAAAAATTCTTTACCTTCTTTATCCATAAAATCAGTAGTAATTCGTTTAAAATATCTCTTCAAGAACGGAACTATATCAAGCTTATTAAGAATGTTTACCAGTTCTTCCTTGGCTTGTTCTAAATCTATTTTTCTAAAAGATACTTGCTTATGAATGTTAATCTTTTCTATCACATATAAAACAAGGAGGAATCCAATAATTATATAAATATATTCCATTGTGTTCACCTACCCATATATAAAAAGACCATACTAGTGGCTAATATAGTGAAATATAAATAACACTTCATAATATCGCCCCTTTCGTATGGTCTTTTCTTCCTTTATTTAAAACTTATTTATCAGATTTTGTTTTATATGAGCTAATACTTTCGTGTAGTACATATACAATATCTTTTACAGTATCGATATTATCATAAAACACATCTGCTGCTCCCATACTTTCAAATGGTTCTGTATTAGCTAAATCATCTATCGTAATATCTCCGTTTTCTTTGACAAAACTAATTATAATCTTGAGAAATTCCTGTTGTCTAGAATTTAGTGTTGTGTCATTTAGAAACTGCCCCAATTTCTCATTTATTGCTTCTTGGCTTATCCCGATAATACTTCTTACAAATACTGGTATCGTACTATTATTTGAGATACGTATAT
>JAFLJX010000217.1 GCA_022712785.1 Mycoplasmatota bacterium
ATTAAGGAAACTGTGACTCAAATAAATACTTTAGCTACTGCCGGAGCGCAAATTGTAAGGCTAGCTGTTTTAGATATTGAAGACGCAGAAGCTATAAAGTCTATTAAGGAACAAGTTACTGTACCTTTAGTCGCAGATATTCATTTTGACTATAGACTTGCAATTATTTCAATTGAGAATGGAATTGACAAAATAAGAATCAATCCAGGTAATATTGGAAATAAAGATAAAGTTGCATTAGTAGTTGATAAATGTAAAGAATTTAATATCCCAATTAGAATTGGGGTAAATGGTGGTTCTCTCGAAAAAGAAATACAAGAAAAATATGGTGTCACAGCTTTAGGAATGCTTGAAAGTGCAAAATACCATGTGAAGATGCTTGAGGATCTAGATTTTAAAAATATAATAATATCACTTAAATCAAGTGATATAACTAAAACTGTTGAAGCATATAAGTTAGCATCAAAAGAATTTAATTACCCATTACACCTTGGTGTTACTGAGGCTGGAACTAAGTTTGGTGGAACCATTAAAAGCTCAATAGGACTAGGCATTCTACTATATGAAGGAATTGGAGATACAATAAGAGTAAGTTTAAGTGCAGATCCTATTGAAGAAATAAAAGTCGCAAAAGAATTACTTAGTGGATTAGGATTATTTGTTAAACCTAAAATTATTAGTTGTCCAACTTGTGGAAGACTCCAATATGAAATGTTTGATATTGTGAATAAAGTGGAAAAATACTTAGAAACTATTGAAGAGGATATAACAGTTGCAGTTATGGGTTGTGCAGTAAATGGACCTGGTGAAGCTAAAGCAGCTGATATAGGTATTGCAGGTGGTAAAAACGAAGGGTTAATTTTTGTTGATGGAAAAATCAAAAGAAAAGTTCACCAAGATGTTATGTATGAAGAGTTAGTTAAGGAAATTCAAATGTATATAAAAAAGACTTAAGCGCTAGCTTAGGTCTTCTTTTTCGTAAAATGATAAAAAGTGAATTGTAACTCCTACATAATCTTCACCGTCAGGTGTATAGAAGTTTATATAATTAATAAAAAATACTTGTTCACTTTCATTTAATAAATCAATTAAATCTGTAACTACTGTCATATCTAACATGTCAAACTTTATTAAAACTTCAACAATATCAAAGTCTTGTGATATTTCTCCTAAAGTAGACTCACTACTAAATGTTACATCAGGATTTAAGGTAATTGATCGATCAAATCCTGACGATTCGTCAATTCCAACTGTTTCCAGTTTCGATATCGTCAAGTAAGTCAACTCTGTTGAATAATATGCTTGTGGCACTTGATTATACAACTCATACAAGTGACTCTCTTGAACGTCCTTATTAGTTTGAACAATGTCTTTAAGATTATCAATTTGAGCTTGTAGGCTAATATTATTATTATCCAAAGTTTCTATTTTTCCTTCTAACCCTCCAACCATAACACTACGAATTAAATAAACAATTGCAATAATTCCAACAAGAATTAAATAAAATATATAATTACTAGCTTTTCTATTCAACATTTTCTGCAACTCCTATCGTAAACGTACTTTCATACATTATTGCATTCGCAAGAAGTCTAGGAGACACATATGTGCTGTTTTCAACCCAAGATATATTTAATAAACTACTATTTAAGTCATCATACATCAACATTGAAGTCATTTGGATTGATACACTTATTATTCCAGATTCAGCTTCATAAGTGATTTGAGTTAAAGAACCTGAAAATAAATCAACTACTATATCCAAATCATCCTTAAAACTATTGAAGTCAGCTTTAGAGTCTTTAACTAAATCAATTTTAGATTGAAAAGAAAGTGCATCTAAATCAATTTCATATCCTTCATACTCTTCTTGTGTTAAAAGAAGTTCATGTTTTAAATTATTATTTATTCCGTTTGAGTCTTCAAATTCTACTGTTGCTTTACTGTATGGTATATAAATAAATACAAAAGATGCAACTACTGCAAGAGTTAACTCAACAATTACGTTAGCGTTGAACTGTCTAGATCTCTTAACATCTGGTAATAAGTCAACATGAACAAAATCATTATTACCTTTCATATATACATGTCTATTTGCCATTTTACCACAATCCTTTCGACTGTACTAAACTGGCCGCAAGTGGAATATAACACTCGCGATCTATAAGTGTATCAACAATCTTACTAGTATTTTTCATATTAAAAACTTCATGTTTTGTTTCAGATCCGTCATCATCGAAGTATTCTTCTAAATCAATATTAGTAACTTTATTTGACATATTGAACAATACTACTTTTTCTACACTTTGATTTCCATCATTTATATTAAATTTAAAATAATTTGAAATTTTCGAAATCTCTTGATCTAAAATTGACATGTATTTTTCACTTGTCATGTCTTTTATGTTTAAATTTTGAACAAGAGAGAAAATTGGTATTTCCTCATCAAAAATGTAAATTGAATAGGTATCATCAAAAATAGCGACAAATAACATATTGGCTTCAAATTTTAGATCTGAGTCTTCGTATTTACGA